>NZ_JBFODN010000134.1:0-23774 GCF_040908345.1 Aeromonas sp. R3-1 | reverse complement strand
GAGGGGACTGAGCGCTTGCCCTCCAGCCGTGATTGGGCCAGCGACAAGCCAACCCCGAGCACCAGTGCAGCCCCACCACTCCAGATGAGCCAGCTGGCCGCCTTGGCCTCGACCGCCAGCATCAGAGAGAGCGCGGTAATAACCCAGATGGAGAAGAGCTGCTGAGTGATGCGCGAGCGCTGGCCAGGGCAGATATCACCGCGCCACAGCACGATACCGAGGGCGATCAGGGCGCCAAGCGCCATCAATCCGGTGAGGGGAAAGAGCCAAAAAGGGAGTTGGACGAACACGACGCCTCCAGCAGTAAAGATTCGAGGTGCGCCACCGGGGCGCCAGAGAGGGGCGAGTATACCCAAACCGGCGGCTATCCCCAATCGCGACAAACAATCGTGGGCAAACAATCCGGGGCAATTTCCGCCAGCACGGCCCACCTTGAAGGGCGCCCTGCTGGCAGCCATGCCCATAATGACGGGATACGGCGCTGGCGTTAGCCCTGACCACGGGCCAGCGCCACCACCCGGGCAAACATCTGGCGGATCACCGGCGGAATATGCTCGGCGCCGAGCCGCTCCGCCTCTTCCACCACCGCCAGCGCCATTCCCGGCTTGCTGCGGTGATGAATAGCCTTGTTGATGATGTGACTGGCGCTCCACATGGCGCGCCCGCCCACCCCGGCCTCGCGACGAAACACAGCTTCAAAACCGTTGTGATAGAGGTAGTGCTCGATGTCGGCGGCAGGGAGCTGGGTCAGTCGGTCCCGCTCCCGCTCTCCCTTGAGCTGGCCCCGGGCCGAGGTGGCATACTTGAGCCCCGCCTCGTCACCATCGGTCAGCAGGTGCCACTCGATGCCAAAATCCCGCGCCACCTTGATGAGCGGCGACTGGCCGCACTGGGCAAACTCGATGATCCGTACCCCCTCGGCCCGCAGACTGTAACCGCAGATCTGCGCCAACTCGGAGAGCAGCCAGATCTCGGTCTCCCCCTCCACCAGCAGCCAGCAACGGGCAAACAGCGACATGGGGCGGTTGATCCGCACGTGGAAGGCGATCTTGCGCAGATCGTCGCTGCTGTAACGCTCGCCCCCCAGCTGGTGACAGAGGATATCCTGCTGACGGCGCACCAGCCGCCGCACCTGATTGAGCGGCAGGGAGGAGAGCAAGTCCCCCGAGTTGGTGGTGAGCAGCTTCTGACCCGGCAGTTGTTCCAGCAGCCCCCACGCCAGCGCCAGCATAGTCGGGTGCAGCCGGCTCTCCGGATCCTCCAGGATCATGATGGGGCGAGCCCCCTCCTCCAACTCGCGGTTGCCACGCGCCTGCAACAAGGTAGCCGCCATCCCCGCCATCGCCAGCTGCAGCGCACGGTTATCGGCGCGGCGCAGCAGGGTATGCAGGTTGCCCGGATTGCGCAATGTCATGGGGCGATTGATGATGTCGCGCTGACTGCGCGGCTTGTTCTTGATGGGGGCCAGGGCGTTGAAATAGTGATCCATCAGCTGGCGCACCGCCTGCAACGCCTCTTTGAGCTCCGGCTCGCCGATCCGCTGGGGTTCGTCGATCAGCTTGTCCGCCAGCTCGCTCAGGCGATGCTCGGAGAGATCTCCCCACTGCAATGTCTCCACCCCGTTGCGAGCGGTACGAGCGTCCCGCAGCCGGAACACCGGGTTCATGGTGATGAGCATGCAGACCAGCTCGTGGGTGTTGGCAATGGGCAGGCTCTTGCCTACCCCGTCGAGAAAGTCGTGAATGGTGAGCACAGAGCCATCCGCCTGCAGCTCGGCGCTGGCGCGATAATGAATGCGGTGGAATTTGTCCTTGTGCAGCACCCAGGAGGGGCAAAGACGGGCCAACCGACGGGAGTGCTGACACATCTGGGGTCTGTGCTCACTGAAGGTGAGCACCAGTTGCAGGTGGCGCGCCGGGGCCAATTCGGGATCTTCCGGTTGGTGAAAATCCTCGGCGGTGAACTGATAGGGCTCGGCATCCTGCCCCAGCAGACACCAGAGGGCGCGCAGCAGGCTCGATTTACCCCAGGTATTCTCACCAATCAGCACTGTGGTCTGATCGAGCCCGAGCGACAGGCGATTTATACCGCGAAAACCTTTTACTTCAATACGTTCCAGAAACATCCAGCCATGTCCACATCATTGTGATGGGGCAATAGTGGCAAAGTTACCGGAAAAATCCTATCGCAGGCGGGGCTTTTTCAACGTGAACTGTGAGGCACTGCAGGTTCGGGAGGGGTAACAACAGCGGTGCGATCTTGCGGGGCATTCCAGTGGCTGAACCAGAGATGACGGGTACGGATTTGACGTTTGCGATAATTCAATGGGCATTCCTTTCAATGGATAAGTGGTAGAGAGTACACCTCTTTTGCCCAAAGTCTCAGGGTTATCTGTGACGAGAAGATGACAATTGCGCCCGCCACTGCCCCGGCGTCAAACCAAACGCCTCGCGAAAACGATTACCGAAATGGGCCTGGGAAGAGAAGCCACACTGACTGGCGATGCTGGCCAGCGGCTCGGGGCCAGCCAACAGCTGCTTGGCCCGTTTGAGCCGCAGCCCAAGCAGATAACGATGGGGCGGGCAGCCGAGACTCTGACCGAACATGCGGGCAAAGTGATACTCGCTCAGCCCCGCCTGCTGCGCCAGCTCTGCCAGCGTGACCGAATCGGCCAGATGGGCCTGCAGATACTCCTGCACCCGTTTGATCACCACGGGCGCCAGCCCGCCGCGTAGAGGCGGCAAACCGGGAGCCTCCTCGGTATGGTGGCGATAGGCGTGGAGGATCAACATCCAGGCGCCGTGGGAGAGTGCCAACCGATCGACCCCGTGCTGCCACTGAAGCTGCATCAACTGGCGCTGCACAAGCCCGGCCGCCTGCGGATCGTCGATAAAGGTCTTGTCCACCAGTTGCAGGTGGCGCCCCTCCTTGTCACACACCTCCTCGGCGATACGGGTGAGGTGAGCCGGGGTGAAGTAGAGATGAAAGAAGCGAAACTCTTCGCGCACCAACCACTCGGATCTGTGGTGATCCGGCATGATGCACACCTTGCCGGTGCCACCGTGGCCACCCGGCCCATCGAGTCGCTCGGTCTGCTCGCCTCCTTGCAGATAGACACTCAGGGTGTGGTGGCCCGGCTTGTGATAGCGGGTCTGATCATAGCAGTTGCGCCAACTGGCGACACCAAGCCCGGGTTCGAGCCAGCAGGCGTCCTCCAGCCGGGCGCCGGTGCTGACCAGTGCATCAAATACCCCTGCTGTTTTCATTCGCCCCTGCCACCTGTTCCGGTTATGTGTACGGGTTATCTCGCTGCCATCCATCTTACCGACCGCGCCCGCAGATGACAGCGCAGGGCGATGAAAAACCGCAAGATGGTGCAATCCAGTCATCAGGGCTCGCCCCATAGTGGGTCATCTCTCCCTGACTCACCGGAACTGTGATGAATCTGATGCTCTATCTTGCCACCGTGCTTATCTGGGGCAGCACCTGGATTGCCATCGCCTGGCAACTTGGCCCCATTCCCATCGAGGTATCGGTGCTCTACCGCTTCCTGCTGGCAGCGGTTGCGCTGTTTGCCCTGCTCACCGCCAGCGGCCGCTTTCCGCACCTGCCGTGGCATGGCCAGCGCTATGCGGCGCTGCTCGGTGCCCTGCTCTTTTCCACCAATTTTCTCTGTTTCTACCACGCCACCCGCTATATCCCGAGCGGCATGTCGGCAGTGATCTTCGCCAGTGCCAGCATCTTCAACGGCCTCAACCTCTGGCTGTTCGAGCGCAAGCGCCCCACCCTGCGCTGGTTGCAAGGCTCCTTGCTGGGGCTCTTTGGCACCCTGTTACTGTTCTGGCCGGTGCTGGCAGATGTGCAATTGGGTGCAAACGGCTGGAAGGGGCTGCTGCTCGCCTGCGGCGGCACCCTCTGCTTTTCGCTGGGCAATCTGGTCTCGGCCCGGGGCCAACGCCGCGGCTACCACGTACTGCAACTGGTGCCCTGGGGCATGGTTTACGGCGTGGTGCTGTTGCTGGGCTGGGTCACATTGCTCGGGCAGCAACTGGTGGTGCCGACCGATGGCCACTATCTGGCGGCCATGGTCTACCTCGCCCTGTTTGGCTCGGTGATCGCTTTTACCGCCTACCTGACGCTGGTGGGGCGCATCGGTGCCAGTAAAGCCTCCTACGCCACCGTGCTCTTTCCGCTGGTGGCGCTTACCCTCTCCACCTTTTATGAAGGCTTTGTCTGGCAGCCGGTCTCGGTGGCCGGAGTGGTGATCAGCCTCATCGGCAATCTGGTGATCTTCGCGCCACCCTTGAGCGAATGGCGCATTCGACCGGCCAAGGCAGCAAACGACCCTTGCTCCTGAGCCAGTCAGCCCCTAAGGTAGCGCTGATCAATCTGTGACGATCCTGATGGCGATAAACAAGGGGGCTAGATGTTACTGGAAGGGCTGGAGACGCTGAGCCTGCTGGCGAGTGAAGGGACCATGGCCAAGGTGGCCAGTCGCCTCTATATCAGCCAGTCGGCGGTAAGCAAGCGGATTGCCCAGCTGGAGCAGCGCCTCGGCAAGAAGCTGATCGAGCCGGAGGGGCGCCAGATCCGCCTCACCCCGCAGGCCAACGAGCTGCTGGAACGAGTTGCCCCGAGTCTGGCCGAAATGAAGGGGGTGCTTGCCGATAGTCAGGATCTGGCGGACCAGAGCCCCCTCCCCATCGCCTGCTCCGAAACCCTGCTGGCGGGTTATCTCGCCCACTGTATGCGCGACTATCTGGAGCGCGATCCCCACCTTGCCCTCTCTACCCACCACACGCCGGTCATTCTGGCGCGGGTGCGCAGCGGTGATGCCCTGCTCGGCATCTGCGCCGGTCGGCTCCCGCCCGGCCATGGCCTCGGCGCCGACCTGCTGCTTGAGGAGCCCTTCTATCTGGTGGGCGAGGCGCAGCAGAGCCTGCCGCCAGCCAGCGCAGAAAGCAGGCGCAAGATCCTCACCATGGATCTGGAGAACCCCTCCAACCGCTACCTGCGCGAACCGCTGGCAGATTTGGGGCTGGAGCCCGCCATGGAGCTCGACTCCTATCTGGCGCTCATCGAACTCGCCAAGGCAGGTATTGGCCCTGTGCTGCTCCCCGCTGGCCTGCTGGGGCTGGTGGGCGAACAGGGGGAGATGGCGCGCCCACTGCCCGGACTGGGCCGCCCCCTACATCTGGTCTACCGGCCAAACAGCCTAAAGCGAGAGCGGATCGCCAGGCTGGTGAGCGCCCTGCACCAACACTTTCGCCACCGCAGCGACACGCCGCGCTAGCCGTGTAAAACACCAGATATGACAACGGGGCCCAAGGGCCCCGTTAACAATTTCGATGTGACAAGCAAGGCGCACATCAGATCCAGGCAAACAGCTCGGGATACTGGCTCCATACCAGCTTGGCAGACATCAGCAAGGAGACGGTCACCAGCAGCGGCTTGATCAGCTTCACCCCTTTTTTCAGCACCATCTTGGAGCCAAAGCGGGCGCCGATGAACTGCCCCAGCGCCATACAGAAGCCGACACTCCACACCACCTTGCCACCGAGCGCAAAGAACAGCAGGGAGGCGATATTCGAGGTGAAGTTGAGCAGCTTGGTATGGGCGGTGGCGCGCGCCATGCCAAAGCCCGCCAGCGCCACGAAACCGATGGCAAAAAACGAACCTGTGCCCGGCCCGAAGAAGCCGTCATAAAAGCCAACACCGCCCCCCACCAGCAGCGCAAACAGCATGGGAGTCAGACGGCGGGAGCTCTCGGCATCGCTTACCCGCGGCGAGAAGTAGAAGTAGCAGGCAAAAGCCATCAGCAGGAAAGGGAGCAGCCGCTCGAGAATGGCGGCGTCTATGGTCTGCACTGCCAGCGTGCCAATGGCCGCGCCGATAAAGGTGCAGATCACCGCAGGCCAGATCATCGCCCACTCAAGCAGCCCCTTGCGAGCATAGAACCAGGTGGCAGAGAAGGAGCCAAAACTGCTCTGCAGCTTGTTGGTGCCAAGCACCAGCGCGGGCGGCATGCCGGTGGCCAGCAGTGCAGGCACCGTCAGCAGACCGCCGCCACCAGCGATGGCATCGATAAAGCCGGCGACAAGCGCCACACCGAACAGGGCAAACAGGGTAACCAGTTCCAATTCCATCCATAGACCTCACGAGAGTGGGTTGCCCGAAGGGTCGAGCAACCGGATATAACCAAAACGACGTTGTGCGGGGGGCTGCACAGGCTGCCCGCTATCCTAGCGGGCCCCTGAACATGAATCTAACGAAACAGTGGCAGCCAATTGATTCCTGATTTTCATTAATTTGAGCGGCCATGCCCCTGCCCCAACCCTCAGAGGGCCCGTTAGCAAGCCGATGAAGCGACGTTCGCTTCCTTGATGGCCGCCAGCGCCTCACAGAGATGATCCTCATCGGCACCGGGGAAACGGCTGACCCGACCGGCCATGTAGCGGCTGCTGAACAGATTGAACCAGTGCTGCAGTGCCTGCCCCGCCTTGAGCTCTCCCGCCACTTCCAGCACGCAGGCCGCCACTTCGGCGGTGCAGAGGTGCTCCTCGCTGTTGGTCACCCGCATGCCGTAGGTGGAGAGCGCATCGGGTTTGATGGCAAGCACCGGAAAACCATCCAGATAGGGGCTCTTGTTGAACATCTTGCGCGCCTCCGGCCAGGTGCCATCGAGCAGGATAAAGAGCGGTTTTTTACCCGGTGCCAGCGTCACCTCGCCGGTCAGGCGGGCAGGCTCCTTCTCGCAAGCGGGAAAGACTACATAGGGCTGCCACGCGGGATCGGCCAGCAGGGCCAGCAACTCTGGATGGGGCTGGGTACGTGACCAGAGAAACGCCCAGGTGGTATCCGGCAACACATCGGCGATGAGGCGACCGGTGTTGGAGGGCTTCATCGGCTCGCTGTCATACATCAGCAGGCAAAAGCCCGCCTCCGCTTTGAGCTCGGGGCGCCACTCGCAGGCACACCAATCCTCGCGCAGCTGACAGGCCGGACAGCGGGCCAGGGTGCCGCCACGGGCAAGAAACGGTCGGGTAGAGATACTCTTGCGCCAGGCCCGCAGGCGGTTGACGGCGTGATCAGGAACAGGCTTCATCTAGGTTCACAACTGGAGTCAAAACAGGAACGGCAGCAATACATACCAACATGCCACGGCGCGACAGGGCACGATAACAGGGGGCTGCCGGAAAAGCGCAAGATTGTACCGAGTTACGCGCTGGCGGAACAGCAATCCCTGCCCCTTTCGCCAGACGCAGTGCCAACACCTCTTGTCTTACGGCTCCTGACAGCTGCGCAGCAGCTCCAGCAACAGGCTGCCATCGCGCAGTGCCTTGTGCACCTGCACCGAGGTGGGCTTGGTGGGATCTTCGTAGAAGTGGGTGGATTCAATCTGCAGCCGCACCAGATATTCGGCGGGCAACTGGCTGGCCAGCGACTGGTGCAGCATGGGGAACAGCAGCCGATCGGCACGGGTGATTTCCCCCCCCAGCAGCAGCTTGCCCGGATTGAGCAGGCAGATGAGATTGGAGAGTACCTTGGAGAGGCGACCCGCCGCCTGATGGAGAATATCCTGACAGAGGCTGTTGCCCGCCAGCGCCAGCTCGCACAGCTCGCGGATGGTGACGCTCTCGGGCAAGTCGTGCTCCTGCATCCGTTCGCGCAGATCCCGGTATTGCGCCTCCAGCGCCTGATTGGTCACCAGGGTGCAGGCACAACCAAAGCCGCCGCAGTAGCAGCGCTGGCCATAGGGCTCGAGCTGCAGGTGGCTGAGATCCCCGAGCAGCGCATTCTCGCTCTCGATGAGCTGACCATTGACCACCATGCCGACCCCGATGTCGTTGTGGACAAACACCAGCACCGCATCGGCACAATTTTTGGCGGCCCCCCACTCCCGCTCAGCCTGGATCCAGGTGCGCACGTCACCGCTCACCAGCACAGGTACCGAAAACGCCTGTTGCAGAGTCGGGCCAAGGGGCCAGTTGCGCAGATCGTAGAAGGGGAAGTGTTTGACCATGCCGGAGTGGCGCTCTACCTGACCCGGCAGACAGAGGGCGATGCAGGCCAGACTGAGGGACTTTCTCGGCAAAAACACCTTGATGGCATGCACCAGACTGCCCAGCAGATCGGCGCGCTCCTCCTCGGTAAAGAGGTGGCGCTGGCGGGCCAGCGAGCGACCGGAGAAGTCAAACAGCGCCATATCCACGTAGCCACGGCCAAGACGCATGGAGAGAAACTGGAAGCGGCGTTCGTTGATGCGCAGCAAGGTCTGACGACGGCCGCGCCCCACCGAACTTTCACCACAGGTGACCACCAGTCCCCCATCGAGCAGTTCCCGGGTGATCTTGGTGATACTGGCTGGCGAGAGACCGGTCAGGCGGGAGAGATCGGTGCGCGACAGCTCCTTGTGCTCTTCCAGGCTGGCATAGACCAGGCCGTAGTTGAGCTGCCGGATCAAATCGATACTACCTTTCACGATCTCATTCATAGGGTATGGGGCAAAGGCTGAAAAAAAGAGGCTGGCAATTTTCACACATTATTGGTCAATCCCCAAATAAAGTGCGGCCTGAACCGGGGGTCAGGCCGCATCTTGTGGTTGCCGTCACGGACCCAGGCAGGATCAATAACGGAATTGCGATACCAGTTTGCGCAATTTGTCGCCGGTATTGGCCAGATCGCGGGTGGTGCTGTTGGACTCTACCGCCGCGCTGGTCAGCTCGCTGACAATCTGCTGAATGGCCACCAGGTTCTTGTTGATCTCCTCCGATACCGCGTGCTGCTCCTCGGCGGCGGTGGCGATCTGGATGTTCATGTCGTTGATAGTACTGACCGCCATCACCATGCTGTCGAGGGAGCTGGCGATATGGCTCGCCTCCTGCACCGTCTCCTGGCTGCGATCCTCGCTCGCCTGCATCACCTCCACCGCCTGCTTCACCCCGCCCTGCAGACGTTGCAGCATCTCGTTGATTTCCTTGGTGCTCTGCTGGGTACGGCCGGCCAGCGAACGCACTTCGTCTGCCACCACCGCAAAGCCGCGTCCCTGCTCACCGGCGCGGGCCGCCTCGATGGCGGCGTTCAGCGCCAGCAGGTTGGTCTGTTCGGCAATGCCGCGAATAACCTCCACCACCGAGCCGATCTTGGCGGTCTCTTGCGCCAGCTGTTCGATAACGCCGGAGGCGGTATGCACCTCCCCCACCAGCCGGTTGATACTGTTGATGGCCCCGCTCACCACCCCCCGGGCGGCGTCCGATTCACGGGCCGCATCGCTGGTTGCTGTCGCGGCATTGGAGGCACTGGCCGCCACCTCCTGCGCGGTGGAGCTCATCTCGGTCACCGCTGTGACCACCTGATCGGTCTCGCGACTGTGACCCTGCATCTGATGGTCATAGTGCTCGCTCAGATGGTGCAACTTGTCGACCGCGCTAAAGAGGTGGTTGCTGGTCTCGCCCACCTGACTCACCACCGACTGGATCCGCTCGACAAAGCGGTTGAAAGCGCTGGCCAGTTGGCCAATCTCGTCCTCGCTTTGCACCTTGAGGCGCTGAGTCAGATCCCCGTCGCCGTTGGCGATATCGTTCAATGCCAGCACCGCATCCGCCAGCGGCTTGGTGACCCGGTTGCCCACAATAACGGTCGCCGCCAGGGTGATACCGAGGATCAACAGGATCACCAGCACACTGCTCTGCAACGAGGCATGCATGTTGCTCTCGCGCTCTGCCCGCAGGGCCGCCAGCTCGTTGTCGATATCATCGATATAAAAACCGGTGCCAATGGCCCACTGGTATTTGTCCAGCACCAGAGTAAAGGCAAGTTTGGGGGCATCGCGACCGATGGAGGGCTTGGCCGTCCAGTATTCGGTAAAACCATCCCCCTGACGGGCCGATTTAAGGATCTCCTGGATCAGCAATTTGCCCTTGGCATCCTTGTCGTTCCAGCGGTTTTTCCCCTCCAGCTCAGTACGCACCGGCAACAGTATGGTGTTGCCCTCGAAGTCATAGACAAAGAAGTAGCCATCACTGCTGTAACGCAGCGGTCTTAGCAACTCTTTGACCTTTTGTCGATTTTCCGGAGAATCCGGCAGAGAATACACGGCATCGACGGCGGTTTTGGCCATCATGATGTAACTGCTGAGCAGCGCTTTACGCTCCTTGATGGCATTTTCTCTCGCCACCACCAGATCAGACTCCAGATCACTCTTGGAGACCATGTAGTTACTGAGATTGACCACCAGGGCCATCAGCAGCACGGGGACTGCACCCAGTAACAGGATTTTCTGCTTTAGCGTCATCTTTCACATCCTTGCAGCTGTTTTTATTGGAATTCCTTGCTTACTCATCAGTATAGGTGCTGGCAGGGCGAGCCCAGCTTTCGTTACAATTCCCTTAAACAAATCGGCCAGAACGTGAAAATCATGAATCTTTGTCCTTGCGGCTCAACCCTTTCTCTCGAATTGTGCTGTGGCTCACGTCACAGTGGCGCAGTGGCTGACACCCCGGAACAGCTGATGCGCTCTCGCTACAGCGCTTTTGTGCTCGGTCTGGGGGAGTATCTGGTCCATAGCTGGCACCCGGCTCACCTTGGCGGTCTCACCGCCGAAGAGCTTTCACGCATCGACACCCGCTGGGATGGTCTCGAGATCATCGCCAGCCAGGGCGGCCCGGAGGATGAAACCGGGATGGTGGAGTTCAAAGCCTGGTTTCTGGAGGGGGATGAGCGTCACTGCCTCCATGAGCGTTCTCGCTTCGTGCGTTATCAGGGGCGCTGGGTCTACACCGAGGGGGAGCAGGATCCGGCCCCCCTCAAGGCGGGACGCAACGATCCCTGCCCCTGTGGCAGCGGCAAAAAGCACAAGAAGTGCTGCGGCTGACGCATCACACCCCCTCCAGACTCGTCAAACAGTGACAAGAGGCATCCGATGCCCCTTTTTTGTGTCTGCCATTCGCCACCAGCCCATCAACCGATGCGATAACAAGCGTGACAAATGTCACATAATGCTCATTAACGCGCGAGCAAATGAGCGTTTGCGAGCGCAAATTTGGCCCATATCAAACATTTCCACTCAGAAGTAGGCCACACTGGCCTCATCTGGAAGAGATGAGACGGGCAACAATGAAAAGAATAACCACACAAGTCGTCATCATAGGCGGCGGTGCCACAGGGGCCGGCATCATGCGCGATTGCGCACTGCGCGGCATCGACTGCATCCTGCTCGAGCGCGATGATATCGCCGCCGGCACCACCGGCCGCAACCACGGCCTGCTCCACTCCGGTGCCCGCTACGCGGTGACGGATCAGGAGTCCGCCCGCGAATGCATCCAGGAAAACCGCATCCTCAAGCGGATTGCCAGCCACTGTGTCGAAGACACGGGCGGCCTCTTCCTCACCCTGCCGGAAGATGACATCAATTTCCAACGCACCTTTATGGATGCCTGCGCCCTGGCCGGTATCGAAACCCGCCAGCTCGATCCCGGTGAAGCCCTGCGCATGGAGCCCAACGCCAACCCGGCGATGATCGGCGCCATCCATGTACCGGATGGTACGGTCGACCCGTTCCGCCTCGCCGCTGCCAACGTGCTGGACGCGAAAGAGCATGGCGCCCGCATCTTCACCCACAGCAAGGTGCTGGGGCTGTTGCGCACTCAGGATCGGGTACACGGGGTCAAGGCGATCAACACCCGCACCGGCGAAGCGTTCGAGGTGGAGTGTCAGGAGGTGATCAACGCAGCCGGCATCTGGGGCCAGCAAATTTGCGAATATGCCGATCTCGGCATCCGCATGTTCCCGGCCAAGGGCTCCCTGCTCATCATGGATTACCGCATCAACCAGCTGGTGCTCAACCGCGCGCGCAAACCGGCGGATGCGGACATTCTGGTGCCGGGCGATACCATCTCCCTCATCGGCACCACCTCGAGTCGCATCGATTACAACAAGATTGACCAGCTCACCGTCGAACCCGAAGAGGTCGAAGTGTTGCTGCGCGAGGGGATCAAGCTCGCTCCCATCATGGCGCGCACCCGCCTGCTGCGCGCCTACGCCGGGGTGCGCCCGCTGGTGGCGGTGGACGGTGACGACACCGGCCGCAACATCAGCCGCGGAATAGTGCTGCTGGATCACGCCGAGCGCGATGGCCTCAAGGGCTTCAACACTATCACCGGCGGCAAGCTGATGACCTACCGCCTGATGGCGGAGTGGGCCACCGATCTGCTGGCCAAGAAACTCGGCAACAGCAAACCCTGCCAGACCGCCGAACTGAGCCTGCCCGGCTCGCGGGATCCGGAAAAGGTCTCCGCTCCCGGTCTCTCGGTGCCGGTCGAAGGCTCAGCCCAATACCGCCACGGCGAGCGGGTCATTGCCTTCTTCCGTGACAATCCCAAGGCCAACGCCCTGATCTGCGAGTGCGAAATGGTCACCGCGGGTGAAATCGAATACGCCCTGCGCGAGCTGGATGTGGACAACCTCATCGACCTGCGCCGCCGCACCCGTCTGGGGATGGGGCCTTGTCAAGGCGAGCTGTGCGCCTACCGCGCCGCCGGTCTGATGCAGGAGTATGGCAAGGCTGACGGTCGTCAGGCCTGCGTCATGTTGCGCCAGTTCCTGGAGGAGCGTTACAAGGGGACCCGCCCCGTCCTGTGGGGCGATGCCCTGCGCGAGGCCGAGTTCACCTACTGGATCTACGAAGGGCTGTTTGGCCTGGGGGAATGGACGGCGCCGCAGCTGGTTGCCGATACCCCACGCGACCCAACCAGCGAGACCACTCACAAGGAGAGCCGTCATGAAGTTTGACAATATCGTTATCGGCGGTGGCATGGCGGGACTCTCGGCTGCCCTGCGGCTGGTGGAGGCAGGCCAGAAGACCCTGCTGATGGCCTCCGGCCAGAGTGCCCTGCACTTCTCCTCCGGCTCGGTCGATCTGCTCGAAAGCGAGGGAGATCCCCGCACTGCCCTGCCCGCCTTTATGGCATCCCATCCGGATCACCCCTATAGCAAGGTGGGGATGAAAAATATCGAAGCGAGCCTGGCCGATCTGCAGCGCCACTGCGCCGAGCAGGGATTGCCGCTGGTTCGCCACGAGACCAATCACCAGCGCCTGACCCCCATCGGCACCCTAAAACGTACCTGGCTATCCCCCGATACCTGTGCCTGCGTCACCGATGCGCCGATCCCGGACGTGCTGCTGCTGGCCACCCTCGAAGGCTTTCGCGACTTTCATCCGGCACTGGCGGCGGCCAATCTGGCGACTCATCCGCGCTTTGCCCACTGCCGCATTCTGACCGGCGAAATCCGCCTGCCCCAGCTGGCGGAATTCAGCAGCAATCCCCACGAGTTTCGCTCAGCCGACATCGCGCGCCTGTGTGACAAGCATCATCTGGTGGCCGATCTGGCCCGCGAGATCAGCCGCATGGTGCAGGAGAGCGGTGTACCCGGCTGCCGCCATATCGTGCTGCCCGCCTGCCTTTCGCTGGGGCTGGTAGGCCCGCGTCTGGCGGAGCTGGAGCAACGTACCGGCTGCACCATCAAGGAGGTGGCCACCATGCCGCCATCACTGATCGGGATGCGGATGCAGGAGGCGCTCAAGCGCCGCTTTATGGCCCTTGGTGGCACCTTCCTCACCAGCGAGCGGGTGCTGGGCGCCCGCTACGAAGGTGACCGGGTGGTCGGCGTACATACCCAGAATGGCGATGATCAGCTGTTCGAGGCGGACAACTTTGTGCTCGCCTCCGGCAGCTTCTTCAGCCGTGGGCTGGAGTCCCGTCTGCGCGGCATTCGCGAGCCCATCTTCGATGCCGATGTGCTGAGTCTGGAGGAACGTGACGCCTGGGCCGGTCGCCGCCTGTTCGACCACCACCCCTTCATGGGCTTCGGGGTCAAGACCGACGACAAGCTGCGGGTGCTGCGCGGCGGCAAGCCGCTCACCAACCTCTATGGTGCGGGCAGTGTCTTGGCCCATTACGACCCAATTCGTGAAGGTTCCGGCTCCGGCGTTGCCGTTGCCACCGGCTGGCAGGCTGCCGGCCATATTCTGGGCGCGGCCCAATGATTACTACGTCCCATATCCCGTGTCTTCATCATCGCCGGGAGGAGAACTGACATGCTACTGGATCACGCCAACCAAACTTTCGATCAGTGCATCAAATGCACCGTCTGTACCGCCTACTGCCCGGTGGCCAAGGCCAACCCCGCCTACCCCGGCCCGAAACAGGCGGGCCCGGATGGCGAGCGGCTGCGCATCAAGAGCCCCGAGCTCTTTGACAGCGCCCTCAAGCACTGCACCAACTGCAAACGCTGCGAAGTAGCCTGCCCGAGCGGGGTGCGCATCGGCGACATCATCGCCAAGGCCAAACACCAGTACAGCGGCTTCAAACCGGGGATCCGCGAGTTCGTGCTCTCTCACACCGATCTGATGGGCAGCATGTCTACCCTGATGGCCCCGGTGGTCAACTTCACCACCGGCCTCAAGCCGATGAAGCTGGTGCTGGACAAGGCGCTGGGGGTCTCATCCCACCGCGACCTGCCCAAATACTCCCAGGGCACCTTCCGCGGCTGGTACAAGAAGCAAAAAGAAGCTCAGGCTCGTTATGAGCGCCAAATCGCCTACTTCCACGGCTGCTACGTCAACTACAACCACCCGCAGCTTGGCAAGGAGCTGGTGCAGGTGCTCAACGCCATGAACATCGGCGTGCAGTTGCTGGAGCGGGAGAAGTGCTGCGGCGTGCCGCTGATTGCCAACGGCTTCATGGACAAGGCCAAGCAGCAGGCGGCCTTCAATATCAAGCAGATGGAGAACTCCCTGCTGGGCAACGAGATGCCGCTGCTGGCCACCTCCTCCACCTGCGGCTTTACCCTGCGCGATGAATATCCCCACCTGCTGGAGCAGGACAACCACAAGGTACGGGATCGCATCTCGCTGGTGACCCGCTTCCTGTGGAACGAGTTCTACAAGGGCAACAAACCGGCGATGAAGCCGCTCAATCTGCACATCGCCTACCACACCCCCTGCCACATGGAAAAAATGGGGGGCGTCATCTACACCCTCGAATTGCTGCGCGCCATTCCCGGGGTCAAGGTGACGGTGCTGGAGTCCCAGTGCTGCGGCATCGCCGGCACCTACGGCTTCAAGTCGGAGAACTACCAGACCAGCCAGACCATCGGCGAGGGGCTGTTTGATCAAATCAACCGTCTCTCCCCTGATCTGGTGATCACCGATTGCGAGACCTGCAAATGGCAGATCGAGATGAGCACCAGCTTCCGCTGTGAACATCCGATCCACCTGCTGGCACAGGCGTTGGCCTGAATCCCCGGCCCTTGCGGCCGCATAAAAACAATCCACGCAGAGATAAACAAAGAGCCGGCAATTGCCGGCTCTTCTTTTTTACGCTTCACGCACGCTATCAGGGGTGCTGGATGATCAGGCTATGTTGATCTTCCAGCATGCTCTGCAGGATATCGTGGGACGAGGTGCTGGTGAGATTCCAGCTGGTCAAATCCACATCCTTCAGGGTGATCTGCTGGGTCACATGACCATCCCCGGCTGGCGCCACCGAGAGGTTAACATCGCTCAGGCCATTGCTCCCCGTGGTCACCGAGGCTGAGAGATGCTTGAGCAGATCATCGACACCATTGCCAGTGACCCCTTGCAGCATATCAGCCAGATCGATCTTGTCCCCTTGCTCCGGATGGAAGTCGGTGATGGTATCGATGGCGGGCTGCCCCTGACTCCCCTCATCCCCGTGCTGCCAAACGAAGAGATCGCTGCCAGCCCCGCCGGTGAGGATGTCGTTGCCATGGCCCCCCAGCAGACGGTCATCGCCAGAGGAGCCAAACAGCCAATCCCCCTGATCGGAACCGACCAGCTCATTACCACTCTGGCCGTGCACCGTGATGGTCTCAAGGGGCGTGCTGACGGTTGAACCGCCAACACTCGACTCGGCACTGATCCCCAACACATGCTCACCGTCACCAAAACCGCTGAAGAAGAGCGGAACCGAGTGATCGGCCGGGATCAGCCAGTCGCCATTGCCATCGGCATGACCGACGCTCTGGCCATGCTCGTCCTGCACCTGTGCCCCATCCAGACCGCTGATGCGGATGGAGAGCTCGCCGGTTGCCGGATTGACCACGCAGGCGTTGATGCCAAGGGGGATCACGGCACCCTGCAGAGCATGGAACTCATGCTGGGTCACCGTCAGACTTGGCATATCCGGCTCAGGGGTCACAGTGATGGCCACCTGATCGGTATCGCTCTTCGCCCCGCCTGCGCCGCTGTTGCCTTGATCAGAGGTAGTGACAGTGAGCGTGTCCTGCCCCCAGAAATCTTTGGCCGGTTCATAGTGCAGGTTGCTTGCCAGCAACTGGTTGAGATCGGCCAGCGATCCCACCAGGGAGATCTCGCTGGTACCCGCCCCCTGCACCACCACGGCACCCGTCGCCCCCAGCAGGGTCAGCACACCATGCTCGACCCGCAGCACCATGGAGACAGGCGCACTGCCTGCATCCACATCCTTCACGCTGACGCCGGAGAGCGACAGGGAGCCATCCTCCTTCACCGTCATGCTGCCAGGCAGCTGATTGACCGGAGCATCGTTGACCGGCTGCACCTCGATGGCTACCACGTCGGTATCGCTCAGCGCGCCGCCGCTGCCGCTATTGCCAAGATCATTGGTCACCATGGTGAGCTGATCCTGACCATTGAAGTCCTGCTCACCCTGATAGGTCACCCCACCGGACAGCAGCGCATTGATGGCATCCAGCGGCCCGCTGAGCACCAGCATCCCGCTACCGTTGCCGGTCACCGTCACGCCGCTGCCCGCTACCAGATTGAGGGTGCCATGCTCGACCGAGAGACGAACCTCAATGGGGCTGCTGCCCGCATCCACATCTTTCACCTGCAAGCCGTGGATGACGAAGGGCTGATCTTCCTCTGCAACCTGTGGGGTCGTTGGCAATACGTTGATTGGCGCATCGTTGACCGGACTCACATCCACATGGATGGTGCCATTGACCTCGGGGCCAAGGGCGCCGTTGTCGAGGCTCTGGGCCGTGATCTTGAGATCCAGCGCACCGTTGGCATCATTGGTCACCAGCTCGACAGCGCCAAGCTTGCCACCCTCGGTGGTCACCTGCCAGCGACCGCCACCCAGATCAACAACCGTCCCCGCTACGCCATTTGGCAAGCGGATCTCGGCACCATCAGGCACCCCTTCGATGGTGACCCGCACCTGCTCGGGCTTGTTCTCATGCACATTACCCGCATTGCCGCCGGTTGGCTGGGTATCCCGGGTCTCCAGCCCCAGATCCAGGGTGATCACATCCCCTTCGGTACCGCTCGCCTGACCCTGAATATCGGCGATGATGGCATCCCCCACCGGGTTAATCGTCACCTTGAAACTGCCAGGCTTCTCGCGTGGCACCGTCAGACCTTTATCGAGAGTGAAAGCACTGAAGGTTAGATCCACTGTACCGCTAAAGTCAGCTGGCGGGATCAGGGCCAGCTTGGAGAAATCGGTTCCCACCGGGATCTGCCAGACGCCACCGCCATTGTTGACCGCCGGAGCCGACAGGGTGAAGCCGTCCGGTACCCCCTTGATCTGCAGCGCGACGATCTGCTCGGAGCCATCATTGTCGATCAGGGTCGCGCCTAGCCCGCCGAGGTTGACGCTGCCATCCTCGTTGCCGTTCACATCCTTCACCGTGAGCTGGGCCGGATCGTTGACCGGTTTTATCTCAAACTCTGCATGCCCACTCCAGCTGGCTTGCGCCGTGCCAGTGGTGGCGGTATCGAGAATATCGACCTGGATATCGAGCGGCACCTTGCCGCTAAAGTGCTCTTTGGGCACAAACACCAGATCTTTAAGCGCCGCCACATCACTGACCACCAGGGTAGTCAGTTGCTGGTTGCCGACCAGGAAATAGCCGAACTTGGGATCGACGGTGATGGTCACCGCCTTCACCGTTTCGAGGCCACCATCAGCCACGCTCGGACTGATATCAGCCAGTTTGACCGAGAGATCGAGGTGGATCTTGGTGTCTTCCAGGTTGCTGGGCTGACCGTTCACATCCTTGATCTGCAGCGTCAGCTCGGGCTGACCATCCTGGCCACCGTTGATATCCACTTCCGGGGTGATGGAGAGAGTGACTTGCTTCTCGACCAGCTTGGTATCGCCGCTGGTGGTATCGGTATTAACGACTCGCACGTTCAGATTGAGTGTGCCGGCGTAATCAGTGGGTAACCCCAGCGTCAAATTCTCCAGACCACTCAGACTGGTCGGCAGTTTGATCAGGTATTCGCCATTGACGAAGTCGTAATTGAGCCCCTGCAGAGTGACTCCCGGCGGGAGCCCTGTGATGACAATACTCACTTCATCGTGGTTACTGTCCTGGCTCGCAATCACAATCTGCGACTTGAGCTGAGCCCCGAGATCGACAACATGATCCTCAACCCCGACTACGGCAGCAGGTTGGAATATGATCTGGGCTGCCTTTTCATCGGTCGCGTTGGCAAAGATGAAGATTGCCGACACGGGCATTTCACGAACCACGGGAACACTGATATCTCCGTCATCGCTGTAGTCCAGAATCCGAGCACTGACCGTGAAATTAACCCGGCCGGTAAAGCCATCCGGCGCCTGCAAGCTGTAATTGCCCAGATTGCCTGCCGGAACAGTCCAGTTGCCCTTACCATCACTGATACCACCATTAACGACAAATCCCGGGGGCAAATCGCTGATCACCAGATAGTCGATCCGCTCACTGCTGCTGGGATCGCGGTCGTCAAAACTGAATGCCCCAACCAGATCCACCGGTTGATCGAGGAAGCCAAAGAGAAGGGGGTTGTCTATCTGCAACTCGCCATCGGGCTCGACCACCGCCTGAATATCGACGTGCAGATTGCCGTCGATCACCTTCTGGGCCACGGCCCCCGAATCCACATCATGCTGGGTCACGGTGACATGGCTCTGGATGGTGGTGTCCCTGTCGCTATCTTCCGGCGCTTTCACCAGCAGCTGGCCGCCGTTTAACAGGTTCTGCAGATCTGTGTCACTCAAGTCCACCGTACCGCTGTTCACGGTGAGCTGGGTATCGACCCCGCCCACCCGGATCCAGATCTCGTAACCTGGCTCGATGCCTGAGAGGCTGAGGTGCGTCACCTTCTCGGCGCCATCGCTCAACACCGGATGCCAGTCCAGCACCACAAACTGATCTTCAAGGCCATGGCTGGTCTTGCTGTAATCGGTGGCGTCGATCTCGGGCTCAACCTTGATATGCAGCGGCACATCGAAGCTCTTGCTATCGCCGTCGTTCTCGGTCACCACCACCTTGGCGATCAGGTCCAAATCTTCTGTGCTGTTATGGGGCGGCTGGATCACCAGATTGCCAAGATCCGACACATCTACCTGATAGGTCGGCTTGCCATGGGCATCGAGTCCGGCAAAGGTGAGCGTCAGCTCCTTGCCGCTGGCATCAAATACCCTGGCCCCTTCCGGCAGGCCACTCAGCACCAGGTTAAGGCTTTCCGAGGTATCTAGCGGAGTATCAGCCAGCTCACCGGACACCAGCTTGAAGTTGAGCGGCGCTTTGCCATCTTCGGCCACTGTAATGGCATAGCCCGCGCCTTCAGACACCCAGCCTGTACCACCCAGTTCAAAGTGAGGTTGATCGACCACCCCCACCAGATCTACATGAAGTGTCTGACTACCGGTCTCTTTCTCGTTGACCACGGTATGGGTCTGGCCACTGGCATCGGTCAACGTCGCCGTGTCTTTCACCACCCCCTTGATGATGAGGTCAAAATCAACGTTGCTGTTTTTCGGTGGTTGCAGCTTGAGCTCGCCAATACGATCAAAAGGAACCTCATAGTAACCCGCGGCGTTCTGTGCCACGGCAACGTCCCCCAGCCACAAGGTCGCGCCAGCAGGCAGGCCGCTGATGCGAACAAACAGCTGCTCGGAGCCATCGAGTTTGTCGTCCAGATGAGCAAGGGAGATCTTGCTGCCGAGATCGAGCGGGGTGTCTTCCTTGCCCTGAATATCGCGCACGGTCAGCTTGGCATCATCCGCCACCGGCTTGACATTGATCACCAGCTCAATCTGGTCACCTGACGCCTTGTTCAGGCCTGGTGCGACCGGGGCTGTCTCGGTACTGATCGGGGTTATCGAGAGTTTGATGTCACCACTGAAATCCTTGGCCGGAACCACGGTCACCTTGTTAATGTCACTGGCAGAGACGGTGTAGAGTCCGCTGGCGTTTGGCTTGAGCTCGGCACCGTTGAGCATCAGGGTTCCCTTGCCCGCTTCCAGCTTGATCTGGTAGGTCAACGTCTCGGAGTTGTCGGTGTCAGTCAGACTCGCCTTGACGTCCAGCTTGATACCTGTGCTGTCTTCATTGGTGTCATAGTGGCGAGTGGTGCTGGCTGTGTCCCACATCGGCTTGTCGGCCACACCGCGCACCGTCACAGCCAGCTCGCCCGTTACGGCAGCAGGTGCCGCGCCTTCGGTGACGCCGACCTGCAGCTGCACCTGGAAGTTCAGTGGTTGACCGCCATTGCTCCAGCTCGACCAGTTGCTTGAGGGCACAAAGGTCACCCCCTGAGTGGCGTAGTGAATATTGTCACTGGTCACCATGGCCGCTGGCGGCACGATAAACCACAGGCCATCAGCCGTGGTAGTGAGGGCAACGCCGTTGTAATAGAAGGTGCCATGGGCATTGGTGGGCGCCTGAATCAGGATCTGATCCACATGCTCACCGCGATCAAAATCGCCAATATCGAGCTGCATGTCGATAGGGATACCCTGCCTAGGGTCTTGCGCCCCCTGATCTTCGTTACCAATGGCCGCGCTCACGGTAAAGCGCACCGCTTCATCCTGCAGATTGAGGGTCAGGGTGCTGTCTGCACGATCGCCATCGCCATCCACCAGATGGGCTGTCACCACCTGACTGAGCTGGCTTTCGTCGTGATTGAAACCAGCTGCTGGCCCGAAGGTATAGGAGCCATCGGCGGAGATGGTCAGTGACCCCATCACCTGCTTGCCATCGGGGCTCATCACATCCTGAGTCAGAGAACCATTGATGGCGTACGTCTGACCATTGATGGTGATCGACTCGACGCGGGCACCATCTGCACCTTCATTGGCGATAGGCAGCAGATCGCCGGTCACGGCACTGCTCCCCTCGCTCAGGGTATGAGCCAGTACAGTGCCGATGGGCATGTCATCCTGCACGGTCACGGTCACACTGACGTTCGGGCTGCGATCGCCGTCATGATCGGTGACAAACAGCGGCACTTCGATGGCCAACTCATCCTTGCCCTGTGCACCGTGATCAAGCTGGCCGACCAGATAGACGCTGTAACTGCCGTTAACATCAAGGTGGACCCAGAAAACGGGCTTGCCCCCCTCGGCCGTAGCCAGATACCAGTCGGTGCTGTGTGCCGCCAGCGTAACCGCTTTGCCACCCGACGTGAGGTGATTGGCCTGATTGAATGCAGCCACATCCAGCTCAAGTGAGGCAACCCGATCCGAACCGGCAGTGATGGTCACCTTGCCACTATCGGTTTCTCCACTCCCTGTAGGTGTGGTCCCCGGATGCTGACCGTTCACTGCATCGAGATCCGACTCCTCGACCCGAACCGGTTCAATGGCGGATATGATCGGGTTGATGCCATCAGTCACCGTGACAGTGGCGGTGCCCTGATTTTTGCTGCCGTCGCTGTCGGTGACTTCGACCGGCAGATTCAGTTCCAGCTTGTTGTCTGCCCCGTGATCCAGGTTGGTATGCACCGTTACCTGATAACCGATCTCTGCGCTGGTGTGCGCGGCGATGTAGGCAGGGACGGTGGGGATGGAGACCGTCATCACTACCAGACCGCCACTGGTCACCGCCTGGAAGGTGTGACCATCGGTGCCAACCGCTTTCCAGGTCAGGGGTTCACCGTTATGGGTGATGGGCTTGCCGCTGGCATCCATGACCTGACCGGAGAGGGTCAGTCGCACATCAGTCACCGGATCCGAGTCAGCCTTGATGGTGATCTTGCCGCTCGTCTGCTGGTCATCAGTGGCAGAATTGGCGCCATCGAAGCGCCCTTCGCTTAAGGTGACGCCAGTCAGGGTGAGGGTCGGTTTCTCCCCTTCCCCAATCTGGATATTGAGGGTGCCGCTGGTGCTGTCGTTGTTGCCACCCGCCTTGTCGTAGTCGTTGACGATCACCTTGATGGGCAGCTCGGTCACGGCGTTGCCGCCCTGATGAAGCCCCTGATAGAGGGTGACCTGATAGTCAAACCCGTTCTTGCCCGCCTGATCGAGGTTACCAACCAGCTTGACCTCAAACACCTCGACCCTCTGGCCATCCACCATCACATAGCCCTTGATCAGCTGGCTACCGGGGATGGCGGGGTCCCCATCAACCAGCTCGTATTTGACGGGCTGGCCGAGGGCTGTGAGCGCCGGTTGCTGGCTGCCATCGGCAAACACCACCTCGACCACCCGATCCGACCCGGCTTGCACATCGAAGTGACCGGTTTGACTCAGGCTGTTGCTGCCGGTGAGGCCCCCCTCATCCAGGGTCACACCAGCGCCCGGGATAAAGCTCGGGGCCCTGCCATCCGCGATGGTGAGCGGCAGCGTGGTACCGATGCGATCGCCATCCTTGTCGGCCAGGGTGACGGCAAGCGGCAGGTTGAGGGATTCACTCCCCTTGTGATCCAGCTCGCCGCTCAGGGTGACCTTGGCGGTGACGCTCCAGTTGCCATTGTTATCGACCAGGCTCAGCTCGGCGCGCAGCACCACCTGGCCACCGGCGGTTCCGACCAGCTGGCCATTGGCATCGAGGGAAAAAGTGATCGGGTCGCCATGACTGGTCAATCCGGTCAAGGTGCTCTGGATAGCGGCGATGTCAAAACCGAGGGATGCTGGGTCGAGGGCATCGCTGCCGTGCGCGACCGAGAAACTCATGGTGCTGACGGCAGCCGTCTCCCCTTGCGCCATCTCGGTGATGGTGGTACCGGTCACGGCGGAGATGGTCGGATTGGCACCATCACCCACCGCCACGGTAATGGTGGAGGAGACCTTGTCACCATCGCTGTCGAGCAGGGTAAAGTCCGCCTTGAGCGGGCTGTCGGCACTGCCCTGATCCAGCGGTTGATGAAGGGTAAAGCTGTATTTGCCATCGTTACCGAGGGTCAGCTCAAACACCAGCTTGCCATCTGGGGTACGCCCCTCGATACGATGATCGGCCACCGTGATGGCCACGGCCTGCTTGCCCGAGGTGAACCCTTGCAGCCCCGGCTGATTGGCATCGAAAGTGATGCTGGCCAGCGGGTCGCTGCCCGCTGTGATAGTCAGATCACCGTCAAGGGTCTGGCCCTGCTGCCAATTGCTATCTTCGGTGAGCGTGAGGGAGACAGGATCGACCTGCGGCAAGGCACCATCGGTAATGGTGATATTGAGGGTGCCGAGGTTGCTCTTGTCGCCGTCAAAATCTGAGCCCTGTACCTTCAGGCCAAGATTGAGGCTGTTGGTCGCTTCCGGCTCGTCAAACACCCCGGTCAGGGAGACGTTGTATTTGCCATCCAGCCCGATGGTCACGGTGAGGATTGCCTTGCCCTGCCAATCCTTGACGATCAGCTGGTTGTCTTGAACCTCGTAACTCGTCGCCTTGCCCTGGCTGGTGAGCCCATCCAACGCCGGTTGGCTCGCCTCAAAATTGAGGGAGACCAGACGATCGCTGCCCACCGTCACCGGCAGCTGACCATCGATGCTCTGGTTGCCCCCCTCTTG
>NZ_JBFODN010000133.1:0-18629 GCF_040908345.1 Aeromonas sp. R3-1 | reverse complement strand
GGTGGATCAGTGGTATCTCGGCATCTATGTGGATGCCATCGAGTGGGTGGAGCTGCCCAACACCCGCGGCATGAGTCAGTTTGCCGACGGCGGCCTGATGGGCAGCAAGCCCTACGCCAGCAGCGGCGCCTATCTCGAGCGGATGGGCCACTACTGCAAGGGGTGCCACTATCAGGTCAAAGCCCGCCAGGGCGACGGAAGTTGCCCCTTCAACAGCCTCTACTGGCACTTTCTCTGGCGCAATCGGGACAAACTGGGCGGCAATCCCCGCCTCGCCCTCCCCTATGCCAACTGGGATGGCCAAGCCGCCGAACAGCAGCAGACCATTTTGGCCACGGCGGAACAGTACCTGATCAAGCTGGAGCAGTTGTAAGCGGGCCATGTCCCTCACAACATCACAGCACTTTACGCTGGCAATCAGGCTCACCATCGCACCAAACACCAGCCTGTGACTGGCAGGCAGACGGAGATCCCAATCCTGCGCAGAGCGGTTGAATATCCTGTGGCGGCTGATTATGGTGGTGGCCACATCAAGGTTTCCATCAACCAAACATCAGAAAAACGAGTCTAAGGAAAGACGATATGGAGATAGTGGTTCTCGGTGGCGGCGTAATTGGGGTAACCAGCGCCTGGTATCTGGCCAAAGCGGGTCACAAAGTAACCCTGCTGGAGCGACAAGGTGGCGTCGCCCTTGAAACCAGCCATGCCAACGCCGGGCAGATATCCCCGGGTTATGCGGCCCCTTGGGCAGCTCCCGGCATTCCCCTCAAGGCCGCCAAGTGGATGCTGCAAAAGCATGCTCCTTTCACCGTGCGCCCCACCGCCGACCCCTTCCAGCTGCGCTGGATGCTCAGAATGCTCGCCAACTGCACTCCGACCGCCTATGCCACCAACAAGGGACGCATGGTGCGTCTGGCCGAATACAGCCGCGACTGCATGAAGCTGCTGCGCGACGAGCTGAACATCGATTACGAAGGGCGCCAGCTCGGCACCCTGCAGCTGTTTCGCAGCCAATCCCAGCTCGATGCCAGCCAGCGCGATATCGAGGTGCTGGAGGAGTATGGCGTCCCTTACCAGTCGCTGGATGCCAGCGGCTGCGAAGCGGCAGAGCCTGCGCTGGCGCGGGTGCGCGGCAAAATCGTTGGCGGCTTGCGTCTGCCCGGCGACGAGACCGGCGACTGCTTCCGCTTCACCAAGGCCCTTGCCCTTGAAGCCGAGAAGCTCGGGGTCAAGTTCGTCTTCAACTGCGACATCGACGAGATTGAGCAAGCCCGCGGCCGCGCCGTGGCGGTGCGGGCGGGCGAGCAGCGCTATCGCGCCGATGCCATCGTCTGTGCGCTCGGCAGCTATGCCACCGGTTTTTTGCGGCCGCTGCTGCGCCCGCTCGGGCTGGAGCTGCCTGTCTATCCGGTCAAGGGCTATTCCCTCACCCTGCCGATGATCAACGCCGAGGCCGCACCGCGCAGTACCGTGCTCGACGAAACCTACAAGGTGGCCATCACCCGTTTCGACGAGCGGATCCGGGTCGGCGGCATGGCGGAGCTGTCGGGCTACAATCTTGCCCTCAACCCCAGACGTCACGACACCCTGGCAATGGTGGTGGGGGATCTCTTCCCCGAAGGGGGCGATATCAGCAAGGCCGAGTTCTGGACCGGCCTGCGCCCCATGACGCCGGACGGTACCCCGCTGGTGGGGCCCAGCCCCATTCCCGGCCTCTGGCTCAATACCGGCCACGGCACATTGGGCTGGACCATGGCGGCCGGCTCGGGTCAGCTTCTATGCGATCTTATCAGCGGCAGCGAGCCCGCCATCAGCGATGAGGGGCTCACTCTGGCTCGTTACGGCTAAGCGCCTAAGCTGTCGGGCTGTTTCACTCGCCAACTACGCCCTCAGATAACAGCAGAGGACCTCCTCAACCGCTTTATTGACAGGCCACCGCCATAAACGGTGGCCTTTTCGTCTGATGTTGACCTTCTCCCTCCCCGTCTGCCTGGGCAGTGCTCTGGCTGCCGGTTAATGCAGCAAACGGCACAGAATATTGCGCAATTCGACTTGCGCAAGCCGCCACAATCCGTAATGTGGATAGACGCATTTTTCGCAGCGCATATTTTTTAAATGGCCTGTAAACCGCTTGTAAACAGGCGTCGCCAGACAAGGGGTTACGGGTGTCACCGCGAGTTTCTTTAGCAGCAATCCAGGGTAGGACATTATGAAAAAAGTAGGTTTGGTCGGTTGGCGTGGCATGGTGGGATCGGTTCTGATGAGCCGGATGCAGGAAGAGCAGGATTTCGCCCATATTCAACCCACATTCTTCACCACCTCCCAGGCCGGTGAGGCCGCTCCCAACTTCGGCGTCGATGCCGGTACTCTGCAGGACGCCTTCGATATCGAGGCGCTGGCCAAGCAGGATATCATCATCACCGCGCAAGGCGGCGACTACACCAAGGATGTCTATCCGCGCCTGAAAGCCGCTGGCTGGCAGGGTTACTGGATTGACGCAGCCTCCTCCCTGCGGATGGAGAAAGACGCCGTCATCATTCTCGATCCGGTCAACGGCGACGTCATCGAGCAGGCCCTGAACGATGGCATCAAGACCTTCGTCGGCGGCAACTGCACCGTCAGCCTGATGCTGCTGGCCCTCGGTGGCCTGTTCAAGGCCGATCTGGTGGAGTGGGTGAGCGTGGCCACCTATCAGGCGGCCTCCGGTGGCGGTGCCCGCCATATGCGCGAGCTGGTCACCCAGATGGGGATGCTGCGTGACGAAGTGGCGGTCGAGCTGGCGGATCCCGCCTCCGCCATTCTCGACATCGAGCGCAAGATCACCGAGAAGACCCGCTCCGGCACCCTGCCGGTAGACAACTTCGGCGTACCGCTGGCCGGTGGCCTTATCCCCTGGATCGACACCAAGCTCGACAACGGCCAGAGCCGTGAAGAGTGGAAGGGTCAGGCCGAGACCAACAAGATTTTGGGTATCGAGAACGCCGTCATTCCGGTGGATGGTCTGTGCGTGCGGATCGGTGCCCTGCGCTGCCACAGCCAGGCCTTTACCATCAAGCTGAAAAAGGATGTGCCGCTGGCGGAGATTGAAGCCCTGCTGGCTGCCCACAACGACTGGGTGAAAGTGATCCCCAACGATCGCGACATCACCGCCCGCGAGCTGACTCCGGCTGCCGTCACCGGCACCCTCAGCATTCCGGTGGGCCGTCTGCGCAAGCTCAATATGGGCCCGGAGTATCTGGCTGCATTTACCGTGGGTGACCAGCTGCTGTGGGGCGCCGCCGAGCCGCTGCGCCGCATGCTGCGTATCCTGCTGGCGCGTTAATCCGCCACAGACGCAGATACAAAAAGGGCGGGGAGTCACACTCCCCGCCCTTTTTTATTGCCTGTTTTCATGACCCGTTTAGCGAGTTCACAGCCTTGCCATTACTTGAGCAGGATACGCTGGCAACCGCTGTAGATCTCGGCCCGCCCGGGGCGGCAAAAACCAACTAACGTCAGCCCGGTCTGCTCGGCCCGCTCGACCGCAAGCTCGGTGGCAGCGGAGATGGCGAGCAGGATCTCCACTCCGGCACTGGCGCACTTTTGCACCATCTCGAAGCTGGCGCGGCTGGTCACCAGAATGGCACCGTCACGGCGCCCCGTGCGGCACAGATGGCCCACCAGCTTGTCCAGCGCAATATGGCGCCCCACATCCTCGCGAATGGCGAGAATATTGCCCTCCCCGTCCAGATGCACCGCCGCATGAGTGGCGCCGGTGCGCTGGCCCAGCAGCTGGAGCGGGCGCAGCGCGGTCAATACCTTGTCGATATGGCCCACCGCCAGACGCTGACTGTCGGGCAAGCTTGGCTGGGTGCGGATCACCTGCTCCAGACTCTCGCTGCCGCAGATGCCGCAACCGGTACGGCCCGCCAGGGTGCGCCGCTTCTCTTTAAGGCGATGAATGCAGCGATTGGCCAGAGTGATATGCAGCTCAATCCCCTGACAGCCGTCAATCTGCTCGATGTCGTGGATATCGAGCAGGCTGTCGATGATCCCCTCGGATAGCGAGAAGCCGATGGCAAAATCCTCCAGATCGGAGGCCGAGCACATCATCACGCTGTGGGCGATGCCGTTGTAGACCAGCGCCACCGGCGTCTCGGAGGGGAGCGCCATTTCGCTGTCGCAGGTCAAGGTATCGGCGCGGTAGTGCACCACCTCGCGGTGGATAGCGCAGCGGGCCAGTTCGTTCTGCGCCTCCAGCTCAAGTAGCTCTCTCATGGTACGACCCCGTCAATGATCTCGGGATCTCTGGCCGAAATGCCGAGCCGCTTCATTTTCGAGAGCAAGGTGGTGCGCTTCATGCCAAGGCGGTTGGCTGCCCCCCGCTCGCCGGCCACGATGCCGTTGCAGTCGCGCAGGGCGGCGATGATCGCCTCGCGCTCATCAATCGGCCCCTCCTCGGCAAAGAGCGGCGTGGCGGGCTCGTCATAGACCAGGGTCTCAATCTTGTGGTAGCCCTTGAGCGGCATCAGCTCATCGGGCGAGAGGTTGAGCACATGGCCGCGGGTCATCACCACGGCGCGTTCGATAACGTTCTCCAGCTCGCGGATATTGCCGTACCAGGGGAGTGACACCAGCATTTTCATGGCATCGGCGGGGATCGAGGTGATGGTGCGGCGCATCCGCTTGGCGATCTTCTTGATAAAGAAATTGACCAAGAGCGGAATATCCTCGCGCCGCTCCCGCAGGGGGGGCAGCTCGATGGGAAAGACGTTGAGGCGATAGTAGAGATCGCTTCGAAAGCGCTTGTTCTTGACCATGGAGAGCAGATCGCAGTTGGTGGCGGCCACCAGCCGCACATCCACTGCGATGGGGTTGCTGTTGCCCACCCGCTCCAGCTCGTGCTCCTGCAATACCCGCAACAGTTTGGGCTGCAAGTCCAGCGGCATATCCCCCACCTCGTCGAGGAACAGGGTGCCCTTGTGGGCCCGCTCGAAGCGGCCGATACGCTGGGTCAGGGCACCGGTAAAGGCCCCCTTCTCGTGGCCAAAGAGATCGCTCTCGATAAGGCCGGTGGGGATGGCGGCGCAGTTCACCTTCACCATCTCGTGATCGTGGCGGATACTCAGGGCGTGAATGGCCTGGGCGATCAGCTCCTTGCCGGTGCCGGTCTCGCCGAGGATCAGCACGGTACTGTCGCTCTCGGCCACCAGCCGCACCTTCTCCAGCACACTCTCCATCACCGCGCTCTGGTAGATGATGTGGGGGAACTCTCCCTGCATCTGCGGTTCGTTGATGCGAATGGTCTTCTCTTTGGCGCCGTTGGTGTTGGAGATCTCCTGCTGGGCCTGCACGTTGTTCATGGCAATGGCCGTGCGCGCCGCCACCTGCTCCAGCAAGGAGATATCGATATCGGCAAAGAAGTCGCCGTTGGGATGCGAGAGGATCAGCACCCCCAGCAGGTTGCCCCGATAGCGCAGCGGCAAAATGCAGGAGCTGTCGGCCTCTGGCGGCAGGATCTGGGAGGTAAAGCGGCAGCGATTGCTGCAGCCGTGGCCGTGTTCGCGATAGACGAAAAACGGCTCGCAATGGCCAAGGGCCCCCTGCAGGCACTTCTTTTCGAAACAGGAGTGGTCGATGATGCCCGGCTGCTCGCTCTGGTGCTGATTGACAAGATAGCTCTTGAAGCTGTCGGAGGTGGCGTTGTACTCCGCCAGACACAAGCTGCTGATGCCAAAGTGGTGATGCAGGATGGCAAACAGGCTCTTGGGCAGCTCGGCGATGCGCACCAGTTTGATCACTGCATTGGTCACATCCACCAGAATTTTGCAGCTGTCGCGCTCAAGGCGCAGGGAGTTGGCCTGCTCCAGAGTGCGCTCCTTGTCGAGCACGTTCTCCAGCGCAATGGCGATAATGGCCGCCAGCTGGGTCAGCTTGGCCAGGGTCTCCATGGTGAAGCTGTCGAGCTGGGTGTTGATAAACTCGACCCCGCCCAGATGGCTGCGGGCGGTGGTGATGGGGAGCTGGCAGTAGGAGCGCAGCCCCCCGTAGACCCCTTCGCGATCCAGTGCCGGGCAGCGATTCTCAAAGCGGGCGGCAGCGAGAATGATGGCCTGTTCCGGGGTCTCTTTGGTAGGACGGGGGGAGAGGTGCAGCTCTGCCTTGCGGCAGACAAGATGCTTTGGGCCGGAATGTCCCATGAAGTAGAAGATGGCCTCCTCGTCCGCACCCATGTTGAGGATCAGGTTGACCCGGGTCACGCCGCCGAAGCTGGCATCTATCTTGTTGAGTTTGTGGATAAAATCATCGAGCGTCACGGCCGACAGGAGAGATTTGGAGAGCAGGAGGAAACCGTCGTCCCAGATGGGAGAGATCTCGTCCAGGGGGATGGCACTCACATTTAGCATTGCGGCCTCACGTTATATCGATTTAGTCACCAGTCAGGCTGTCCATGCCATCGCATCACGACAAGCACCCGTCACCAAAATAAATAGCCGCAGCCCGTAAAAGCGGCTGCCAATAAGAAAAGCGGTGACGAAAATTGTCGCATGTTGCAATTCCAGAGTTGTTATTAACGAACGACAACAAAAAGTAACATCGTTATCGGGGGATATATTGGAATGGCGACTCATCATAGATGAGCTCAAATTTCATTACAATCCGATTTAATATATCTGATGGCCATATTTAACCGGTTATTTCATCAGTTCTTGATCTCAATTAAGGCGCCCGAAAAGTGGGCCGCCGTCAACTGTCAGATCTGCCTCTCCTCTTCGCTGGCTGCGGGTTTCGAGATGGCGTTTGCTGCCCATTCATCGGCAATTTATGAGGTGATGATCCGGCTGTGGCAGCACTTCAGGCCACCGAAGATAAAGAGGGCCGACAGGCTCTGGAAGGCCATCAGCAGCCAGCTGGCGTTGTCGGCAAGCTCGGCGGTGACGCTCTGGTGAGTGAGGTAGATCAGCAGGGTGATCACCCCCAGCAGCAGGCAGTTGATCAAGGTGGTGGAGATAAACCCGATCAGCCAAGCACTGGAAATACTCAAGGCAGAAAATACGCTGCTCATGGCGAGCCTTGCTGCCATAAAACAGCCGAAAAAACCGAAGCCCAGCAGAAATATCATCTCGTCGCGCCAAATATAGCAACCTATTCCCAGCAATATCGCCGCCAGATAGGTGCCAATATAGAAAAGTCCGAATAAGCGACCAATTTCATGTTGCATCATTTATCCCCTGTTTTTGGGTAATAAAAGGGAACCCGACTCGATAAATCCGAGTCGGGTTCCCTTATTTGTGCAGAACGTCCTTTTTTAGGGCGGGTCAGCCTTTGGCTGCGCTGCGCAATTTCGCCTTGAGCGCGCTGTATTCAATCTGGACGTACACTTCCGCCTCAGGCTGATTGTCGATGCGCTCGATCTTCACCGCGCAATACTTGTACTCCGGCGTGTGGGAGACGGGATCGACGTGCTCGATGGTGAGCTCGTTGCAGGCCCCGATCCACCACTGGTAGGTCATGTAGACCACCCCGGCGTTGACCCGGTCGTTGTAGTTGGCCCGGGTGATCACCTTGCCACGGCGTGACGAGATCCAGACCAGCGCCTGATCCTTCACCCCGAGCTTTTTGGCATCGCTCGGGTGGATCTGCACATAACCGGGCTCATCGGCCAGGGTCTGCAGCGCCGAGCAGTTGCCGGTCATGGAGCGGCAGGAGTAGTGCCCCACCTCGCGCACGGTGGAGAGCACCAGCGGGTACTCGGCACAGGGCTGCTCCAGCGGCGGCCGCCACTCGGAGGCAATCAGCTGACCCTTGCCGCTCGGGGTAGTGAACACATTCCCCTCGAACAGAGTGCTGGTGCCCGGGTGATCATCGGTCGGACAGGGCCACTGCACGCTCTTGAGATCGGCCATCTTGTCGTAGCTGACCCCGGCATAGAGCGGGCAGAGCGCACGCATCTCGTCCCAGATCTCTTCGGTGTTGTGGTACTCCATGGGATACCCCATGGCGGTCGCCATCAACGAGAAGATGGCCCAGTCCGGTTTCACGTTCTCGGGGGGCGTCACCGCCTTGTAGAAGCGCTGGAAACCGCGATCCGCCGAGCTGTAGACCCCTTCGTGCTCGCCCCAACTGGTGGCGGGCAGAATGACATCGGCCATCTCGGCAGTCTGGGTCATGAAGATATCCTGCACGATCACCAGCTCCATCCCCGCCAGAGTGCGGCGGAACTGACCGAGATCTGCCTCGGTCTGGGCCGGATCTTCACCGAAGATGTAGAAGGCCTTGCACTTGCCCTCCTCCACCTTGTGGCCAAGCTCGGTCAGGCGATAGCCGGGCTTTTGGGAGAGTGACTCCACGCCCCACGCCTTGGCGAACTTGGCGCTGATCTCGGGATCGGCCACCGACTGATAGCCCGGGAACTGGTGTGGCAGCATCCCCATGTCACAGGTGCCCTGCACGTTGTTCTGCCCACGCACCGGCCCACAACCGGTACCGCGGCGACCGAAGTTGCCGGTCAGCAGCGCCAGACCCGCGAGCCCCTTGACCACGTCCACCGCCTGACCGTACTGGGTCACCCCCATGCCCCACAGGATCATGGAAGCAGGCGACTCGGCGTAGGTGCGAATGGCGGCGCGGATATCGGCGGCTTTGAGGCCAGTGATCCCCTCCACATATTCCGGGGTGTACTTGGCCACCGTCGCCTTGAAGGTCTCGAACCCTTCGGTGTAGTTGGCGACAAAGGTCTTGTTGTAGAGCCCTTCATTGATCAACACGTTGGCGAAGGCGTTAACCAGCGCCATGTTGGAACCGTTTTTGAGCGGCAGCCACTGATCGGCGATGCGGGCGGTCTCCACCATACGGGGATCACACACAATCACCTTGGCCCCGTTTGCCTTCGCCTTGAGGATATGGCGGGCGACGATGGGGTGAGAGTCAGCAGCGTTGTAACCAAACACCAGCAGGCACTTGGTCTCTTGAATTTCGGGAATGGCGTTGCTCATGGCGCCGTTACCTACAGTTGTCTCCAGACCGGAGACTGAGGGTGCGTGTCACACCCTCGCGCAGTGGTCGACGTTGTTCGTCCCAATCACCGCGCGGGCAAATTTCTGCATCACATAGTTGGCTTCATTGCCGGGGCCACGGGCAGAGCCGGTGGTCATAATGGCGTCCGGGCCATATTTCGCCTTGATGGCAGAGAGACGGCTGCTGGCGAACTCGATCGCTTCATCCCAGGAGACTGCCTCGAACTTGCCACCGCGCTCGCGGCGGATCATCGGGCTCTTGAGACGGGGGGTCAGCAGGTTGGTGTCGTTCAGGAAATCCCAACCGTAATAGCCCTTGAGGCAGAGCTGCCCCTCGTTGGTCCGGCCGTTGGCGCCTTCGGCCCCCACCACCTTGTCGTTTTCAACCAGCAGGTTGATTTTGCAACCGGTGCCGCAATAGGGGCACACGGTAATGACTTTTTTCATGACTCACACTCTTGTTTGTTAACGAAAAACGGCTCGGCAAGCCCGCTCACACCCGCGCCGGCATCGCCAGCAGTGCCTCGGCACTGGCCAGCTGCTTCTGCCGGTTCAGGTTTTCAAGATGCTCCGGCGTGACCAGCCGCAGCGCCTGGGTCGGACACACCTCGACACAGGCCGGGCCCGCCTCGCGGTGACGGCAGAGATCGCACTTGAGCGCCTGCGCCTTGGTCTGCGGACGCTTGAAGAGCGAATCGGCAGCGGGGGCCACCTCTTTGAGCACCACCGCCATGGCGCCGTAAGGACAGGCCACCACGCAGGACTTGCAGCCGATGCAGCGCTCCTGCAACACCTTGACGCAGCCATCCTCGCTGACGATGGCATTGTTCGGGCAGGCCATGGCGCACGGCTTGTCTTCACACTGGCGGCAGAGCACCGGCGTGGTCACCTTGCTGCCGACGATCACCTTCAGGCGCGGCTGAAAGTAGCTGTCCCTGGAGACCAGATGTCCATCCTCGATGGCAAGATGCAGGCCGCCCTCCCGCTCAAGGGTCCCACTGCAAGACCCTGACTGGTGTGAAACGGCGCAGGCCACCTCACAGGTACGACACCCAATACAGAGACTGGGATCTGCAATCACGAAGCTGTTCATAGAGAGGGATCCTAAATGGTTCGTTACACCGGGCCGCCCGCCGACAGGCAAAGAGGCGGCCAGCCCCCACAAAGCATTTATCAGACCAAAACGGGCCAAGGGTGCGATAAAAATTTACAAGCAACTGAAAATAAAGGATTAATAAGAAAGCGTAGTGTGCTGTTTATCACCGCTGACGAGGGTGACGACGGGCTGGGAAGTGTGATCGACACGACAAAAGTGACGAGCTCGACACCGGCTGGCCAGCCCCTGCCCCAGCCGTATAACTGAGCCGTGCGAAGGCGTTTGCAGCCAGGATCGGCCGCCCAAAACCGGACAAGCGGAGCAACGACATCCGAGGGGAAAAGTCATAGCAAGGGCCAAAAATGGGCTGTACAGCACGCCAAAGCCGCTTGGGGCGATGGCAAGTTGTTTGGTTTTGCTATCGCGCTGGCAGGTCAGCATCAAGCAAAACCGAACAAAAATAGGCCGCTTATTGACTGATTTGTTGAGCCAGAGCCGGTTTTAGGCCCCTGCCCCTTCAGTTTTCTATCCCTCCGGTTAATATGTGCCAGTTGGCAACCAGATCCACAAAGATCGTTTTCGTACAGATTAATTTATTAAAAATGAGCAGTCCTAGGGAATTATTAATAATCAAAAATATATTTCTTAAAAGCCAAGTTAAACTGGAATACTTTCAATATGAAGACACTGTATATAATTGGTAATGGATTTGACTTATGGCATGATCTACCTACAAGCTATAACGATTTTTATGGGTTTGCAAAAGACTTCCTCGATGAAATAGAAGAATACTACTCATTTGATTTACGTGAGCACCAGCCTTGGCATGATTTTGAAAATGCGCTTGGTAAATTTGACGCAGATAACTTCTTTTCGATTCATAATGAGGTCAATGTTAATTCAGAAGATTTTAGACCAAGAGATATTTATGGTTTAGAGGATGAACTTACTGAACAAACCAAAAATCACGTTTCTACTATCGAAGAAACATTTATTGACTGGGTTGATAGTATTGATGTGACTAATGCTGTTCAACAAATGACTTTCAATACTAATTCAGCATTTATTACCTTTAATTACACATCAACACTTCAATCCATCTACAATATTGAAGATGAACGTGTTTTCCATATTCATGGAAGTGTAAGTCGACACAGTGAACTGATTTTTGGCCATGGAGAGAATATTACAGAACCATCAGAGTTTGATGAGGATGGAGAATATAGTGGTCATATATTTTCAGAAGCAGAAAGTATTGCCAGATCTCCTCTATACGCCCTACGAAAACCTGTTGAAGCTGTGCTAGATAAAAATGAGGGGTATTTTTCAAGCCTCAATGATATTAATGAGGTGGTGATTATCGGCCATTCATTAAACAATATTGATTTGCCATACTTTCATCGTATCAAGAATCAGGTTGGAGATGTAATGTGGAAAGTTTATTGCTACCAAGCGTCAGATAAAGAAAAATATATACAAAGCCTCCTTAAGTGTGGTGTTAGCCGGGATAAAATTGAAATCATCACATATGATGAACTCTGATATTCCAGTTCCGTAGGGTGCAATAAGCGCAGCGCATTGCACCTCTTGCTTCTTTCAATATTTGGTGCAATTCACTTCGTTCATTGCACCCTACGATTACATTTTAATGGAGTAAGATTTGATGAATATAAAAATCCATAATGAACATAAAGATGACATCTTCAATCTACTTGTTGATAACCTTAGACAATTTAACTTTGATAAAATGGGTGAGGAACGCTCCCAACCTTTAATTGTTGCCATTCATGATGATAATGACGAAGTTGTCGGTGGCATTGCCGGACGTACTATTTATCATCAACTGTTGATCGAAGTACTTTGGGTACACAATGACAAGAGAGGACAGGGGCTTGGCATTCAATTAATAGAGATTGCTGAACGCGAGGCAAAAAAACGGGGATGTATTGCTGCTCAAGTCGACACCCTCTCATTTCAAGCACCCAAATTTTATGAAAAAATGGGATTTGAAATAGTCGGTAAAGTGAGCGGCGTTAAAAATAGTCCTGACCGCTATTTTTTATTGAAGCACTATCATGGAGAGTAGTAATAACCGTAGGGTGCAATAAGCGCAGCGCATTGCACCTCTTGCTTCTTTCAATATTTGGTGCAATTCACTTCGTTCATTGCCCCCTACCTTTCCCCTCTGGCACATAACGACTCCATCGCGGCCCAACTGCATCCCCTTTGCCATCCTGCCAGCAATTAATTAGCGATTACTTTATCGTCTATTTATTCTCCGTTTTAGAAAAGATTGTAGCCAAACTACTTCGCTAGATAAAACAAACAGTTGCCTACGTTATTGCGGTCTATTTCAATCGCCGGATAATTAATCCTCTTACTCAAATTGAACTTTTGATTATTTATAACTGAGCATAGTCCCGCAGAGTGTGTGTCATTATAAGCTTAATGACCGATGAACAGACTGTGTTCCATGACAAGCAGATCACTATTCCGTTAGCGCCCTTTCCCATCGCAATCCATTAATTCTCTCCCGATTAAATATCACGACTCTCTTGGTAGGTCGGGCAGCTGTGCGTTGGCAAACGTGTAAACATCAAACTGACAAGATGAACTCATGAACTGTGATAAACAACAAGCCACTCCCGGCGTTATGCTGGCGGCGATTGGCGTAGTCTATGGCGATATCGGCACCAGCCCGCTCTATACCTTGCGCGAGTGCCTGTCAGGTCAATTCGGGTTCGGCGTCGAGCCAGCCTCCATTCTCGGCTTTCTCTCGCTGATCTTCTGGCTGCTGATCCTGGTGGTGTCGGTCAAGTACCTCTCCTTTGTGATGCGGGCCGACAACGCCGGTGAGGGTGGCATTCTCACCCTGATGTCGCTGGCGACCCGCAACGCCTCCACCCGCTGGACGCCGCTGCTGATCATCCTCGGCCTGATTGGCGGCAGCTTCTTCTATGGCGAGGTGGTGATCACTCCGGCGATGTCGGTGATGTCGGCCATCGAGGGTCTGAGCATTCTCACCCCCGCCCTCGATCCCTATATCGTCACCCTCTCGGTGCTGGTGCTGACCCTGCTGTTTGCCATCCAGAAACATGGCACCGCCATGGTGGGCAAGCTGTTTGCCCCCATCATGCTGATCTGGTTTATGACGCTGGCAGTGCTGGGGCTGCGCGGCATCATCCACAACCCCGAGGTGCTGGGTGCGCTTAACCCCATCTGGGCGGTGCGCTTCTTTATCCAGTACCAGACCACCTCCTTCTTTGCCCTCGGCGCCGTGGTGCTGGCCATCACAGGGGTGGAGGCGCTCTACGCGGATATGGGCCACTTTGGCAAAAATCCCATTCGCCTCGCCTGGTTTATCGTGGTGCTGCCCTCGCTGGTGCTCAACTACTTCGGTCAGGGGGCGCTGCTGCTGAGCAACCCCGCCGCCATTGCCAACCCCTTCTTCCTGCTCGCCCCGAAATGGGCGCTGGTGCCGCTGCTGCTCTTGGCAACCATGGCGACGGTGATCGCCTCGCAGGCGGTGATCTCCGGGGTCTTTTCGCTGACCCGGCAGGCGGTGCGGCTCGGTTATCTCTCCCCTATTCGCATCGTTCACACCTCCGAGCAGGAGTCCGGCCAGATCTATATTCCGGTCATCAACTGGATGCTCTATATCTCGGTGGTGATCGTCATCATGAGCTTCGAGCACTCCAGCAATCTGGCGGCGGCCTACGGCATCGCGGTGACCGGCACCATGGTGCTCACCTCCATCCTCTCCTGCTCGGTGGCCAAGAACAGCTGGCACTGGAACAAGTATCTGGTGGCCATCCTGTTTGCCGCGCTGCTCTGTATCGACGTGCCGCTCTTTGCCGCCAATCTTGCCAAGATCTTCTCCGGCGGCTGGCTGCCGCTCACCCTGGGCGCGGTGATGTTCACCGTGATGACCAGCTGGAAGAGCGAGCGTTTCCAGCTTATTCGCCGCCTGAACGAGCACGGCAACTCCCTTGAGCCGATGATCGCCTCGCTGGAGAAATCCCCGCCGACCCGGGTGGCCGGCACTGCGGTCTATATGTCGCGGGTGGTCAATGTGATCCCCCATGCGCTTCTGCACAACCTCAAGCACAACAAGGTGCTGCACGAGCGGATCATCCTGCTCACCCTGCGGGTGGAGGATGTGCCCTACGTCCACAATGTGCGCCGGGTCTGCATCGAGCAGCTCTCCCCCACCTTCTGGCGGGTGGTGGCAAGCTACGGCTGGCGCGAGACCCCGAACGTGGAGGAGATCTTCCACCGCTGCAACGCCGAGGGGCTCAGCTGCCGGATGATGGAGACCTCGTTCTTTATGGCCCACGAGTCGCTCATCATGAAAGACCGCCCCTGGTATCTCTATCTGCGCGGCAAGCTCTTTATGCTGCTGCAGCGCAACGCCCTGCGGGCCCCGGATCAGTTCGAGATCCCGCCCAACCGGGTCATCGAGCTGGGATCCCAGGTGGATATCTGATGGCGGGTTGATGGCCTCTTAAAGGCATAGAAAACCTCAGCAAATAGAGAGGGAGGCATTGGCCTCCTTCTTCATTTTCGTTAACCCTAATTACCGCCCCCTCATCCCCGGCCCTTCTCCCGCAAGGGGAGAAGGGAGCAAACCACCACGACCATATGTTGCCAACGGTGCAATTCACTTCGTTCATTGCACCCTACTCCCGGCATGCTGCCGATATGTTTGCGTTCTCGTGCGTCCGATTACGCTTCGCTAATCGAACCTACGGTTTCAAAACAGGCGGCCTCTATCCGAACAGACAGAGCACCGTAGGGTGCAACAAGCGCAGCGTCGTGCACCGCGAACATATTTGATAGCGGTGCAATTCACTTCGTTCTTTGCACCCTACTCATACTGCGTTTTCCAAGGTGACGAACCCTCTTGGGAGCTTCGTCACAAGTGACGAACGTCACAGTTCGACAGCCACATCAGCGCGTTCATCAAACCACACGAATATTTTTATTTATTTAAAAACAGCCGCTTAAAACCAATTTCGCTGCAAAAACCATTCTGGCCCGTATCTTGCCAACCAGCCCCTACTTTCTCCGTTCGCGACACGACAAGGTAGGCTATGAACCGCTTCGTTATCGCTGACCCCAAGCTTTGTATCGGCTGTGGCACCTGTATGGCGGCCTGCAGCGAGGTACACAAGGCGCAAGGTTTGCAGCAAGCCCCCCGTTTAACCGTTATGCGACACGAGCAGGCGACCATGCCGGTTCAGTGCCGTCACTGTGACGATGCCCCCTGCATCAAGGTGTGCCCGGTCGAGGCAATTCGCCAAACCGGCGATTGCGTGCAACTCAACGAGTCGCTCTGCATCGGCTGCAATCTCTGCGCTGTGGCCTGCCCCTTTGGCGCTATCCAGAGCGGCGGCAGCCGTCCGGTGGCCGTGGCCACCAGTTACGACACCTATATCCCCTGCTCCATCCGCTCCAGCAACCCCTCCACCTCCGCCGGCCTGCGCTGCTTTGGCGAGGATCTGCTGAGCTGGGAGCCGGGGGTGCGCAGCATCGCCGTCAAGTGCGACCTGTGCGAGTTTCGCGCCGACGGCCCGGCCTGTGTCGGTGCCTGCCCCTCCCAGGCACTGAAGCTGGTCAATGACAGCGACACCGAACGCGCCGGCCGTATCCGTCGTCAGCAAGCGGCCGACACCAACCCGCAAGGGGCCTCTGCCTTCTCGGCGCCCGCCACGGCGCTCCCTGCATCCGATTTATCTACCACAGAGGGAGCGTACTGATGTTGTCCCCCCTTGTAATGGCTACGCTCCTGCTCTTTTTGCTGGGCGCTGCCGCCGGTTTGCTCCTGCAAAAGCTGCCCGCACTGGCCAACCGTCTCAATAGTGGCTTTGCCCTGTTGGGATCGCTCGCGGGTCTGGTCGCCGCCATCCAGATCTTTGCCCAAGGCACCCCCGTCGACGGCCAGCTCTGGCTGCTGGGCTCGGTGCACCTTGACATGCTGGCCGCGCTGATGCTGCTGGTGATTAGCACCGTCGGCGTCGCCGTCGCCCTCTACTCCTTTGCCTATATCCGCGAATATCAGGGCAAGGGGGATGTGGCCATCGGCGCGCTGATGAACCTCTTCCTCTTTGCCATGGCGGGCATGGTGCTGGCCGACAACGCGCTCGGTTTCTTGCTCTGCTACGAGCTGGTGACCCTCACCACCTACTGGCTGGTCAAGACCAACCCGGAGGCCGCCAAACAGAGCCGCCTCTACTTGGTGATGAACCATATCGGCATGGCGCTGGTGCTGATCGCCTTCTGGCTGCTCTGCCGCGAAAGCGGCTCGCTGGAGTTCGCCGCGCTGCGCGAGCACCATCTGGCGGGCGGTTTGGCCTCGCTGGTGTTCCTGCTCAGCTTCTGCGGCTTTGGTCTGCGCGCCGGTTTCGTGCCTCTGCACGGCTGGCTGCCGGTGGCCGAGCCCGTCGCGCCGTCCCATATCTCGGCGCTGATGTCCGGCGTGATGGTGAAGCTGGGTCTCTTTGGCATCTTGCGGGTCAGCATCGATTTTCTCGGCGCCAGCCAGCTCTGGTGGGGCTATATGGTGCTGATCTTCGGTGCCTGCTCGGCGGTGCTCGGGGTGCTGTTTGCGCTGGCCGAGCATGACCTCAAGCGGCTGCTCGCCTACCACACGGTGGAGAACATCGGCATCATCCTGATGGGGATGGGCATCGGCATGATCGGTATCACCAACCAGCAATCGGCACTGGTGGTGCTGGGGCTGCTCGGTGCGCTTTATCACCTGCTCAACCATGCCATCTTCAAGAGCCTGCTCTTTATGGGCACCGGCTCTGTGATGTTCCGCCTGCACACCCGCGACATGGACAAGATGGGGGGGCTGGCCAAGCTGATGCCCTGGACCGCGCTGGCGTTCCTCATCGGTGCCATGGCCATCTCGGCGCTGCCGCCGCTCAACGGCTTTGTCAGCGAGTGGTTTATCTATCAGTCGCTGCTCTCCATGACCAAACTCGGCACCTCTGTCGTCGCGCCGCTCGCGGTAGTGATGCTGGCGGTGACCGGCGCCATGGCGGTGATGTGTTTCGTCAAGGTGTACGGCATCTGCTTCTGCGGCGCCCCTCGCAGCGAGAAGGCGAGCCACGCCCGCGAAGTGCCGGGCGCCATGGTGGCAGGCACCCTGCTGCTGGCCGCCGTCTGTCTGGTACTGGGTCTGGGCGCCCCCTGGATTGCCCCCCATATCGCCAGCTATGGTCAGGCACTCGTTGCCAGCCAGATGAGTGTCGCCACTGGCGCTACCCTGCTGCCACTCGACAGCTCACAAGCGATCCTCTCCCCGCCCGTTATCGCCATCACCTTGCTGGGGCTGTTCCTCATTCCGCTGCTGGTACTGGCCATCTTCAAAGGGCCCAAGCTGGGTCGTCGTCACGCTGGCACCCCGTGGGCCTGTGGTTACGCCTATGAGGAGCGCATGAGCCTCACCTCTGGCGGTGTTACCCACACCTTGCGCCAACTCAGCGCGCCGCTCTATCGCAAGCAGCCGCAGCTCGATCTGGCCAGCGCCCTGCACGGGGTGAGCGATACCAGCGGAATGACCGGCTGGTTGCTGCACGGTGCGGTGCTGGCGCTCTTTATCCTGATGGCTGTAGGAGTCTGATATGCCTGTTCTTGAAATGCCGAGCTGGGGCATGGTTGCCCTCGCCCTGACCCAGGCCATCGCCATGCTGGCGCTGGCGCCGCTCGCCACCGGTTTCAACCGGGTGCTGCGGGCCAAGATGCACTCCCGTCAGGGGCCGGGCCTGCTGCAGGATTACCGGGATATCGCCAAGCTCCTGCGCCGTCAGGAGGTGACCCCGGAGCCTGCCGGCATCATCTTCAACCTGATGCCTGCGCTGCTCATTGCCGCCCTCTTGCTGGTAGGGATGGCGCTGCCGACCCTGACTCACGAGTCCCCCTTCCCCATCGCCGGGGATCTCATCACCGATATCTATCTGTTCGCCATCTTCCGCTTCTTCTTTTCGCTGGCAGGGCTCGACAGCGGCAGCATGTTTGCAGGTATTGGTGCCCGCCGCGAGCTGACCCTCGGCATTCTGGTAGAGCCCATTCTGGTGCTCGCCTGCTTCATCATGGCGATGATGGTGGGCAGCTCGGATCTGGGCAATATCAGCAGTTATGTGGCGACCCAGCCACTGACCGCGCCCATCGCCACCCTGCTGGCGGGCGCCGCCTGCGCCTTCGCGGTGTTTGTCGAGATGGGCAAGCTGCCCTTTGACTGCGCCGAAGCCGAGCAGGAGTTGCAGGAGGGGCCGCTCACCGAGTACTCCGGTGCGGGGCTGGCCCTGCTCAAGCTCTCCATCGGCCTCAAGCAACTGGTAGTGGTGCAGCTCTTTCTGGTGATTTTCCTCCCCTTCGGCAAGGCGGCCAACTGGAGTCTGCCTGCGCTCATCGGCGCGGCACTGATCCTCGCCTGCAAGCTGCTGGTGGCCTTTTTGCTGGCCGGCATCATCGAAAACACCATGGCCCGCACCCAGTTCGTGCGCACCCACAAGCTCACCCGCTACGGC
>NZ_JBFODN010000132.1:0-13278 GCF_040908345.1 Aeromonas sp. R3-1 | reverse complement strand
CCCCAAACAGCCATAAAAAAGCCGCCTCTTGCGAGGCGGCTTCTTCATTCAACTTGGTAACCGGAGTTATCAGGCAATCAGCTTGTAGATGATACCGGACATGGCGATCAGGCCGATGATGGTCACGAAGCCGTTGCTGATGTTGCCAGCGTATTTGCGCATGGCCGGAACCTTGGTGATGGCGTACATCGGCATCAGGAACAGCAGCATTGCGATGATCGGGCCGCCCAGGTCTTCAATCATGCCGAGGATGCTCGGGTTGATGGTAGCGATGGCCCAGGTGGTCAGGATCATGAACACGGCAGTGACTTTGTTCAGCTGCTTGGTGTCAACGTTCTTGCCCTTCTCGCGCAGCGCCTTGGCCATCAGGCCGTTCATGCCCTCTTGCGCCCCCAGGTAGTGACCCAGGAAGGATTTGCTGATGGCAACCATGGCGATCAGCGGAGCCACAGTACCGATAACCGGGTTATCGAAGTGGTTGGCCAGGTAGGACAGGATGGAGATGTTCTGTTCTTTGGCAGCAGCCAGGTCAGCCGGGGAGAGGCTCAGTACGCAGCTGAATACGAAGAACATAACGGTCATCACCATCATGACGTGGGCGCCCAGCAGGATGTTGCTGCACTTCTTCTCGGCACCTTCACCGTAACGACCTTTGTTGTCCACCGCGAAGGAGGAGATGATCGGGGAGTGGTTGAAGGAGAACACCATTACCGGGATAGCCAGCCACAGGGTCTTGATGAAGTCACCGTTGAAGGCGTCGGACAGGGCCGGAGCTTCAGTGATGATGGCACCGTTCCAGTGCGGGATCAGGTAGAACGCCAGACCCATCAGGGTGAGCACAAACGGGAATACCAGCACGCTCATCGCTTTGACGATAACCTGGCCGCCCAGACGAACAACCGCCATCAGACCGAGGATCAGAGCCAGTGACAGAACGGCACGGGGAGGTGCAGACATGCCCAGCTGGTGAACAATCACGCTCTCGACGGTGTTGGTGATGGCGACTGAATACATCAGCACGATCGGGTAGATGGCAAAGAAGTAGAGCAGGGTGATGAATTTGCCTGCGGTCTTGCCGAAGTGCTCTTCTACTACTTCAGTGATGTCGCCATCACGGGTAGAGCCGGACAGCACGAAGCGGGTCAGACCACGGTGAGCAAAGAAAGTCAGCGGCAGCGCCAGGATCAACATGGCAACCAGCGGCCACAGGCCACCTACACCGGCGTTGATTGGCAGGAAGAGCACACCGGCACCGATCGCGGTACCGTACAGACCCAGCATCCAGACCACATCGGCCTTGTTGACGCCGCGGGAGGTGTTGCTGGCTAAACGACCATCAGCTGCAATATTCATGTCAGACATACGTTGTTCCTGTCATCTAGGAAAATGGGATTCTTGTTTGGTCGGGCCTTGGCCCGGTTCCATCTCCCTGGAACGCCTGCTGTCCGTCCTTGATATTAACCTCTCGCCCCCCGGCAACCTCGCCATCACTCCTTGTGACAACAGGATTGCAACAAACAACAGTGCGAGATTTTGACCCTCAGGGTCGGCGCCCGTTTCACTTAACAACCGATTAACGTGCGCCACTCTTGATGGGCTGACTTTAATTAAATGCCCTTATTAATCACAGCGTTTTTTTGAATTAATCAACCAAAGTTTGATTTTGGTCGCCTTTCGGACGACCAAGATCACACTCAAGGCGCCTTATTGTGAGTTTTTTTTAACAATTCAACTTAGTTTCACTGGAATCAATGGCCTGCGAGCAGCTACATATTTGCAACAAGCCACCCGTTTAGCGCGGATTGTGTGCAGCACGGCCTTGGCGTACCCTTGTGACTCACGCCTTTTTGTTGATTGATGATGACCATTACCCGTACCGATCTCGCCGAACTGGCGGTGTTTGCCGCCGTCGCCCGTCACCGCAGTTTCAGCAAGGCCGCCCTCGAACTCGGGGTCTCCGCCTCCGCCCTCAGCCACAGCCTGAAAGGGTTGGAAGCCCGTCTGGGAGTACGGCTGCTCAACCGCAGCACCCGCGCCGTGGTACCGACCGAAGCGGGCCAGCGGCTGCTCAAGCAGCTGCTCCCCACCCTCAATACCCTGGAAGAGGCGCTTTGCGAGCTGGCCCGCAACAGCGACGAGCCGGTAGGGAGACTCAAGCTCTGCGCCCCCCGCGGCGCCATCGACAGCCTGCTGGCACCGGTACTCATCGACTATCTGGCCCGTTATCCGCGGATGCAGGTGGAGGTGGTGGAGCAGGAGCTGATGCCCCGGCTGATTGAGGATGGTTACGATGCCGCGCTCTTTTATGGCGATCTGCTGCCCAAGGAGATGATCGGCATCCCCCTCGGCCCGCCCCAGCGCTATCTGGTGGTGGGCTCCCCGGCCTATCTGGCGGAGCACGGTACGCCGGAGCACCCGAGCGAGCTGAGCCGCCACGCCTGCATCGGATATCGCCTCACCCCGCACCACCACTATCGCTGGGCCTTTGCCGCCGACGGCACCATGCTGGAGATCGAAGTAACCGGGCCGCTCACCACCAGCACTCCGGCCCTCTATCTGGGTGCGGCCGAGGCTGGGTTGGGGCTCGCCTACTGTCTGGAAGAGGAGGTGAGCCAAAAGGTCGCAGAGGGGAAACTGCTCACCGTGCTGGAGCCCTGGTGCCCCACCTTTGCCGGTTTCTACCTCTTCTATCCCAGTCGCCATCAGCTGGGCAGCGGGTTGCGCATCCTGATCGACATGCTCAAGGCGCACTACCAAAACCCCGGATTAGTGAGTAATACTCAGCAATTCATCAAGTGAAACCCTGATTATCACCAAATAAGTATTAATCTAGACTAGCTGTTCGATAATCGAACTCCCCGAGAGAACAGATATGTCTGCCTATTTAACACTGCGGCAACGGGCCATGACCCGTCGCTTCTGGGCTTACGCCCTCCCCTCCATTCTTGCCATGCTGGTCTCGGGGGCCTACTACCTCATCGACGGCATCTTCGTCGGCCACTATGTCGGTGCCGCTGGCCTCGCCGGGATCAACCTGGTCTATCCGGTCATCATGGTGCTGATCGGTCTGGCCGCCATGATCAGCATGGGGGCCGCCACCGCCATCTCCTTCCAGCAAGGGGCGAAAAACGACACACTGGCCCGTCAGGCGCTGGTCAACGCCCTCTGGCTGCTGGCCGGACTCGGGGGCGTTGCGCCGGTGCTGCTCTACTACACACACACCGATATCCTGCTGGGGCTGGGGATTGAACAGGGCACAGAGACCTGGAAACAGGCAAGCGATTACCTCACCTGGATTGGCGGCGGCACTCTGTTGCTGGCCAGCAATCTGGCGGTCCCCTATCTGCTGCGCAACGATGGCCGCCCGAAACTGGCCATGGTGCTGGTGAGCAGCGGCGCCGTGCTCAATATCATCCTCAACTACATCATGGTGGGTCGGCTGGGGCTGGGATTGATCGGTACCGCGCAGGCCACCCTGATGGCAGAGGGTGCGGTGAGCCTAATCGGCCTTGGCTACTTCTTTACCCCCTGGGCGCGTCTGCGCCTCAGCTGGCGGGATCTGGTGCCCAACCTTCCCGCCATGCCGCACCTGCTCTTTACCGGCCTGCCGAGCCTGATTGCCCAGTTTAACCTCGGCCTGCTGCTGATGCTGCACAACAGCCAGCTGATGGTGTATGGCAATGTGAAGGATCTGGCGGGCTTTACCGTAGCCGGTTACACAGAAGCGGTCTTTATCGTCATTCTGCAGGGGCTCGCCTTCGGCATTCAGCCGCTCATCAGCAAGGCAGCAGGGGCCAAGCGCCATCGCAACCTCAAGTACCTGATGGAGATGGGGCTCAAGTTCACCTTTATCTACGGCATGCTGGTGTGGCTCACCATCCAGCTGCTGCCGGGACAGGTCGCCATGCTCTATACCGGCGACAAGGATCCCGAACTGCTGGCCGCTGCCATCAGCAGCCTGACCCTCAACCTCGGCGCCATTCCGCTGGAGGGGATCATCATGTTCGGCATAGTGCTGCTGCAATCCATGGCGCGTACCCGTCAGGCGCTGGTCATCTCCATCGCCAAAACCGTGTTGCTGCTGCCGCTCATCTTCCTGCTGCCGCAACTGTGGGGCCGTGATGGGGTGCTGATGGCCCAGCCCGCGACCGTGCTGCTGCTCACCCTGCCGCTCTGCTGGCTGCTGTGGCGCGAGTGGCTGCGCCTAAAGATAGCCTGCGCGCCAAAAGCCAAACAGCGCCCACAACCGGCCCGCGCACGCGCCGCCGTCCAGCTGGCCCGTTAAGGCCACCAATCCCGCAAAACAATAAAAAACCGGCATCCATTGATGCCGGTTTTTGCTATATGGGCGGGTCTGCTTGCGCTGACACAACAAGCCAGACCAGCACTGCTGCCCACACTTATGCCAATACTTCTGGCCTGAGCTGGGCCATCAGCCCCGGGTTGTCGGAGTAATCCACCGGAATGGCCACCACCGCAGGCCCCTCCACCGCCAGCGCGGCCCGCAGGGTGGCACGCAGCTCGTCGGCCGAACGCACCGCAAACCCGGCCGCCCCGAACGATTCGGCATAGCGTTTGAAATCGATGGGGCCAAAAGAGACGCCGGAGGTGCGGCAATACTTCTGCTGCTCCTGCATCGCAACCATGTTGTAGCCGTTATCGACCCAGATGATGTGAACGATATTGCTTTTGAGGCGCACCGCCGTCTCCAGCTCCATGCTCGACTGCATAAAGCTGCCATCCCCCGATACCGAGATCACCTTCTCACCCGGCCGTACCAGCGCCGCACCGATGGCCCACGGCAATGCCACCCCCATGGTCTGCTGACCATTGGAGATCAGCACCTGACGGGCACGGAAGCTGTAGAGGTAGCGGGCAATCCAGATATGGAAGCTGCCCATATCGACGCAGAGTGTCATGTCGTCGCGCACCAGATCCTGCAGCTCGCGCACGATACGCAAGGGGTGAACCGGATTGCCGTGCAGATCATCGGCCCGCATTGCCAGGCGCAGCCGCTGCTGGCGTACCCCTTGCAGCAGCCGATCTACCTCGAGGGGGCGGATTTTCGGATTGCCCATGATGCGGGTCAGCTGCAACAGGTTGGCGCGGATCGACCCCACCAGCTCGGCGGTCGGGCAGTAGCTGCTGTCGATATCGGCAGGCAGCACATCGATATGGAGGATGCGCCGCTCCCTGTCGCCATTCCACAGCACGGGATCGTACTCGATGGGGCTGTAGCCGATGCAGATCACCAGATCGGCCCCTGCCAGCAGTTGATCCCCCGGCTGGTTGTTGAAGAGCCCGACCCGTCCGGCAAAGTCATCGAAGTGGCAGCTGTCCACCACCCCGGCAGCCTGATAGGTACCGGTCACCGGCAGCCGCGCCTTGTCGAGGAAGGCGCGCACTGCTTCGGCATTTTCCGGCCGGCTCGCCATCAGGCCGAGCAGCACCACCGGATTCTCGGCGTTGCGCAGCAGGGTCAATGCCTGCTCCATATTCTGTTCGTCGGCGCAGCCCGGCTCCGGCACTTCACGAGGCACCAGCACATTGCCCTGCACCGGCTTGTTGATGATATCCATCGGCAGGCTGACAAACGCCGCCCCCGGCCGCCCCAGTTCGGCGGCGCGAAAGGCGTTGGCCATCACTTCCGAGATCGCCGCCCCGCTGTTGACCTGAGCGCTGAACTTGGTGACCGGACGACAGAGGTTGACCGTATCCATGCTCTGGTGGGTCAGCTTGAGGCCGTCGGCACGGCGTACCGCACCGCCCAGCGCCACCATGGGGTCCCCTTCCGAGGTGGCCGTCGCCAGCCCGGTAATAAGGTTGGAGCAACCGGGGCCCGAAGTGACCAGCGCCACCCCCGCCTTGCCGGTGAGGCGCCCCACGGCGGCTGCCATAAAGGCGGCGTTCGCCTCGTGGCGCACCACTATGGTCTCGATGGGGGAGTCCTCCAGCGCATCGAACACCCGGTCAATCTTGGCACCGGGAATACCGAACACCTGCTTGACCCCTTGCGCCTCCAGATGACGAACCACCAGCTCGGCACCGCACTTCCACTGTCTGTTTTCCATGATATTGCTCCTTGTCTATCAGCCTTCGGCGGCCTGAATGGCGCGATCGAGATCGGCGGGGTTGAGGTCGGCCTGCCGGAAAGCGGGATCCGATGGCAGGGCCAGATTGAGGTGACGCACCACAGAAAGTCGCAGGGTGCCGTGGGCCATGGTGTAGTCGAGCAGATGACCGCCCCCCTTGCGATCGGCGGTGATCATGTGCTCGTGAAAGCCCGCTACATTAACTCCCTGCACGAACGGCGGGCAGCGAAAGCCCACCAGAGTTCCCGCCACCGCGGCAAAGCGGAACAGCGGCTGCTGTTCGATAGCTTCCAGCATGGGGCGATAGGGGGGCTCCTGACGCGGCACGGTTCGTACCTTGGCCGTTTCAAACTGGCCGTCGAGGCGCAGGGCGACGAAGACGTTGTCGGATCCCACCAGCCGATCCACCCACTGGTGGATCTCGTCACGGCTCAGGGGGTGATCGAAGCGACGCTCCAGACAGGGGCGAAAATGGGTCATCACCGCGAAGGGGGTCTTCTGATCGGCGCGGGCGGGCCGAGCCGAGCCATCGGAGCGCAACTGGTGGATCTGCCGCTCGAAGGCGATCAGCTCACCATCGAGGTGATTGAAGGTGCCGAGGCCAAAGTCGCCGTGGCGCAGCAGCTCGCTCATGGTGGTCTCCCCTTCGTAGACCCCCGCCAGCAGGGCGCTCATCAGGGAACTCTGGTAGATCTCGCCACCGTCATGCTGCCTGCGCCAGCGGGAAAACTGCTGGCTCACTTCGAGGGCACAGCTGCACCCGGCACTGTCAGATGTTGCAATATGTTCCATTCGGGTTTCACCTCCACCGTGAATCCTGTTAGCGTTCGGATCCAATGGTGACTTGGTTCACATTTCAACACCAATACGCTGATCCCATGACTTTGAGACTCAATCGATATGGAACTTCGTACGCTCCGCTACTTCATGGCCGTTGTTGAAAAGCAGAATTTCACCCGCGCAGCCGAATTACTCAACATGGCCCAGCCGCCGCTGAGCCAGCAGATCCGCAAGCTGGAGGAGACCCTGGGCACCCCGCTGCTGCGCCGTTTGACCCGCAGTGTCGAGCTGACCGAGGCGGGCGAGAGCCTCTATCGGGATGCGGCGCAGATCCTGGCGCTGGCCGATGCGGCAAAACTGAAGGTAAAGCGGATTGCCCGGGGCGAGCAGGGGGCGCTGCGGATCGGCTTCGCTGGTTCCACCGTGCTCCACCCCGCGGTGCTGACCCTGCTGCACGACTATCGGGAGTGCTACCCCGAGGTGGCTCTCAGCCCGCAGGAGGGCACCATGCCGGCACTGGTGGAGGCGCTGCGCAACGATCGGCTGGATGCCGCCATCTTGCGGCTCCCCTGCCGGGGTAGCGAGGGCTTTGCCCACCACCTTATCGAGCAGGAGCCGCTGCTGATCGCCCTGCCGACCAGCCATCCCAAGGCCAAGCCGGGCCCCTTGCCACTGGCCAGCCTGAAGGATGAGAGTTTTATTCTGTTTCCCCACGCCATCGGGCCCGGGCTCTATGACGGCATCGTGGGCCTCTGTCGGGAGGCCGGCTTCGAGCCGATACTGGGGCCCGAATGCCCGCAGGTGATCTCCACCGTCGGCATGGTGCAGGCGGGCTTTGGCGTGACCCTGGTGCCCAGCTCGGTGGCGGCGCTGCGCCCGCTCGGGGTCAGTTACCACCCCATTGAGGGCAACGGCATGATGACCAGCATCAGTCTGGCAACACGGCCACACCCAAGCAGTGCCGTGCTGCGGCACTTTATCGCCCAGATCCGTGCCGCCCAGATACGACAGGGCCTCCCGAAGGAGGCCCTGTTGAACAAGCTTGAACCGGTTTGATGGCCAGCTTGCCTGATGCGACGGCTTATTTGACGGTGCTGCTTATTTGACCGTCACGCGGGCAAACTTGCGCTTGCCGACCTGATAGACGGCGGTACCGGCACCGATGAGTGCCTTGCCATCTTCCAGCTTCTCGCCATCAACCTTGACCGCACCCTGCTTGATCATCCGCAGCGCTTCGGAGGTGGTGGCCACCAGATCGGCCTCTTTCAGCAAGTTGGCAATGGCCAGACCTTCGCCTTCCAGAGCCAGCTCGATTTCCGGCATTTCGTCCGGGATGGCGTTCTTGGAGAAGCGCTGGGTGAAATCTTCGTGGGCCGCTTCAGCCGCCGCTTCGTCGTGATAACGGGCGATGATCTCTTTGGCCAGCCAGATCTTCACGTCGCGCGGGTTGAGAGTACCGGCCGCGATACCTGCCTTGAACTCTTCGATTTCGGCCAGCGGACGGAAGGAGAGCAGCTCGTAGTAGTTCCACATCAGATCGTCGGTGATGGACATGATCTTGCCGAACATCTCGCCCGGAGCGTCGTGAACGCCGATGTAGTTGCCTGCGGACTTGGACATCTTCTTGACGCCGTCCAGACCCACCAGCAGCGGCATCATCAGCACGCACTGGGTCGCCATGCCGGCATCTTTTTGCAGCTCGCGGCCCATCAGCAGGTTGAACTTCTGGTCGGTACCACCGAGCTCGACGTCCGCCTTCAGCGCGACCGAGTCATAGCCTTGCAGCAGCGGATAGAGGAATTCGTGAATCGCGATGGATTGGCCGCCGGTGTAGCGCTTTTTGAAGTCGTCACGCTCCATCATGCGGGCCACGGTCTGCTTGGCCGCCAGCTTGATCATGCCGGTCGCACCCAGCTCGCTCAGCCAGGTCGAGTTGTACTCGATGCGGGTCTTGGCCGGGTCGAGGATCTTGAACGCCTGCTCGGCATAGGTGAGGGCGTTGTGCTTGATGGCCTCTTCGGAGAGCGGCGGACGGGTGGCGTTCTTGCCGGAGGGGTCACCCACCATGGCAGTGAAGTCACCGATCAGCAGGATCACTTCATGGCCCAGATCCTGGAAGGTCTTCAGCTTGTTGAGGATCACGGTATGACCCAGGTGAATGTCGGGGGCGGTCGGGTCCATGCCCAACTTGATGCGCAGCGGGCGCCCTTCCTTCAACTTGGCGACAAGTTCTTCTTCAACCAGAATTTCTTCCGCTCCGCGCTTGATCTCGGCTAGCGCCACCTCGAGCTGGGACATTTTTTGACTCTCCATCACGATTCCACAGGGCCAAACATATTACTGGAATGGCGGGCCAATTGGAAAGGCTGTAAAATCCGTCCATTCTGCCCGACTTCATCTGCTTCTCATGGTTATTTGGCACGCCTTCAACGCACTCCCCCACTGGCACCGCAAGATGGTGCTGATCTTGAGCATCATGATCATGATGCTGGCTGCCTGGCCAAGCGAACAGGCAGTAGCAACACGGGTCGATGAAAACGGCAACGAAATTGCCCTGCGGGAACCGGCGAACGACAACGCGCTGAACGACGAGCTGACGGCCGAAGCCGCCCAGCCCGTTACCCCGCCCAAGCCGCGCTACATCACCAAGCAGGTGAAGGTGCGCCGTGGCGACAACATGGGAATCATCTTCCAGCGCATTGGCCTGAGCACCACGGATCTGCACCTGATCGACCAGCTCGAGGGCAGCGATCCCCTGCGGATGCTGCAACCGGGGCAGGAGCTCACCTTCAAGCTGACCGAAGATGGCCAGTTGCACAGCCTCTATTACCCCCACAGTCTGGAGCAGGCGCTCAAGGTGAGCCGCAAGGTGGAGACCTTTGTCGCTCGCAACGTCAAGATCGCCCTCGACACCCGCGAACAGGTGAGCAAAGGCGAGATCCGCTCCAGCTTCTGGGGCGCAGCGGTGGATGCGGGGATGACCGAAGATCAGATCATGGACTTGGCCGCCATCTTCGGCTGGGATATCGACTTTGCCCAGGACTTGCAGCCGGGAGACAGCTTCCGGGTGGTCTATGAAGACAAGTTCCGCGACGACGAGCGGGTCGCCTCCGGCGATATTCTGGCGGCGGAGTTCGTCAACCAGGGCACCGCCTACCGCGCCGTGCTCAATGAAGATGGCAACTACTACACCCCGGAAGGCAAAGCGATGCGCAAGAGCTTCCTGCGCGCGCCGGTCAACTTCAAATACATCAGCTCCAACTTCAACCCGCGCCGCCTCCATCCGGTGACCGGCAAGATCCGCCCCCATAACGGCATCGACTATGTGGCGCCGGTGGGCACCCCCATCATGGCAGCGGGCTCCGGCAGCGTGGTGGCCGCCGGTTACAACCAGTTCAACGGCAACTACGTCTTTATCAAGCATGCCGGCAACTATGTGACCAAGTACCTGCACCTCTCCAAGCGCACCGTCAACAAGGGGCAGCGGGTCAAGCAGGGGCAGACCATCGGCACTCTGGGTGGCACCGGCCGCGTCACCGGCCCGCACCTGCACTACGAATTCGTGGTGGGCGGCATTCACAAGAACCCGCGCACCCTCACCCTGCCGCAGGCAGAGACCCTGAGCGGACGCGAGCTGGCCAACTTCAAAAAGCTGGCGATGCCGCAACTGGCCAAGCTCGACAACCCCGAGCTGCAGCTGGCCCAGAACAAGCGGGATAGTCGCGGCAACTAAGCCATCAGGGCTGGCAGGGTGAAGGCCCTGCCAGCCCATTTTATTGAGCTCGCGCCAGGTGACCGGATTGAAATGAGTCCACTTTCGGACATAAGATGAGATGGAACACCGGGAGTGGCATGTGGCACGGAAGCAAGGGCTTATCTATCCTGTCTCTCTCACTCTTTTTCCGGTCCGCATTGAGGATGCAACATGGTTGAGCGTTATATCGGTCTGATGTCAAAGACCACGCCATGTGGCATGGGATGAAAGCCGTTCCCCTCTTCACCCTCTCTGCACACCGTATTTTCGAACAGCAATGTAAGGAGACACCATGGCTGAGCGCTATATCGGTCTGATGTCGGGAACCAGCATGGACGGCATTGATGCCGTGCTGGTGATGATCGCCGGGGATGAACTGCGGGTCGAAGCGGCGCTTTGTCACCCCTGGCCGCAAGAGACCGCCCGCACGCTGCATGCACTCTGCACCCCGGGCGACAACGAAATCGACCGCATGGGGGTGGCCGATAATCTGGTGGCGCGAGAGTTTGCCGCCGCCACCCACGCGCTGCTGGCCAAGGCGAAGCTTGAGCCCAAAGATATTCGCGCTATCGGCAGCCACGGCCAGACCATCCGCCATCGCCCCCAGCTCGGCTTTACCCTGCAGATCGGCAACGCCGCCCTGCTGGCCGCCTTGACCGGCATCGACGTTATCGCCGATTTTCGCACCATGGATATGGCCCTCGGCGGTCAGGGGGCGCCGCTGGTGCCCGCTTTCCATCAAGCGCTGTTTGCCAAGCCCGGCGCCCTGCGAGTGGTACTGAACCTCGGCGGCATCGCCAATATCTCGGTGCTGCCGGGCAATCCGGGCGGGGTATATGGTTTTGATACCGGCCCGGCCAACACCCTGCTCGATGGCTGGTATCGCCGCCATCAGCCCCACGGCGGCAGCTACGACGCCGGTGGCAAATGGGCCGCCAGTGGCAAGCCCATCCCGGCCCTGCTGGAGAAGCTGCTGGCTCACCCCTACTTCGCCGCCCCCGCCCCCAAGAGCACCGGACGAGAGATGTTTACCCTCGATTGGCTCGATGGGGAGCTAGCAGACACTTCATACGCCCCCGTGGATGTGCAGCGCACCCTGCAGGCGCTCACCTGCCACACCATCGCCCGCCAACTGCCCGCCCGGCCCGAGTCAGTCGGTGCCAGCCAGCCGAAAGCCGAGCTGTTTGTCTGCGGCGGCGGCGCCCATAACGCCCCCTTGCTGAAGGAGCTGGCCAGCCTGCTGCCTGCATGGCGCATCGCCAGCACTGCCGAGCTGGGCCTTGCCCCCGACTGGGTGGAAGGCGCTGCCTTTGCCTGGCTGGCCATGTGCTTTGTCCACCTCAAGCCGGGTAACCTGCCCGCCGTCACCGGCGCCAGCCGTCCGGCTGTGCTGGGGGCGCTTTATCCTGCCTGAGTGATGACAAGGGGCTGCGGATCAGTGTGCCCCCTTGAACAGACGCACAACCTGTTGCCGGATCGGTGCAAACAGCGGGGGCTTTGGCGGCTCCAGATTGATATGGCGCCGCCCGGCACGGGTTTCACAGCGAAGCAGATTCTGGATGTAGTGGTGGTGGGAGCGATGGATCAGCTGTGAAGCCTGATACGCCCACTGTCTGGGCACGCCCCACAGAGTGCTGGCAATCGCCCCGACGATGCAGAAGAAAGCGGGCTCCTGAATTCCCATCCGGCTGGCGTTCTCCAGCGCCTCCTTGAGCGAGTTGGAGTGGGCAATACAGGTCATGATATTGACCATGAAGGCGTCGTAATCATCCTCCCCACCCTTGCCAACGCGCGCCGTCAGGGTCGCCGCGGGCTGATAACCAAACTGATGGCTGATATTTTCCAACACCGTATTCCGCTGGCGGATCACCTTGCCATAAAACATCAGCATCACCATGCAGTCGATCGCCTTGCACAGCGCCTCGTAGTGGGGATGACTCTTCTTGGGACGCGGCGCCGTGGCGAGAGCCAGCTCTTCAGAGATAGCCAGCAGGCCCACAGGTACGGCGGTGCTGACAAACGAGAGATCAATCGACAGCTCCAGCCCCTCCTCCCCTTCCATGCGGGCCACAATCACATGTTCGCCAAACAGCCGACGCTGGCGCTCGATAAAGGCGCCAAAGACCAGATCACGAAACTGCTTTTGCGGATAAGGGGTATCGAGCAGGCTCTCGATGGTCATGATGGCGGCGGATACCCGGCCGCGCAGTCGGTAATCGGCAGGAATGGGAAAGCTCTTTCCCAGGCGAGGAGGTAACCGCTGCCCAGATGTTTGACAATACATATCGCCCAGAACGAAACCCAGCATAAATCCTCCACAGTCAGGTAATGATGATCGCAATGCGATCTCGCTTGCCAATCCTGGGCAATGGCCTGCCGGTGCATCGATGCTCTCCGTCAGGGCTCCTTGATTACCTTATTAATCATACGATTAATAGCGAGTGAAAAAAGCGACCTGACTCGCAATCACGCCACTAATTAACAGTTTCATCAAGAAACCATAAAAAGCGGTCGATAAATCCATTTTTTGACACATTTCCCTTTAAAAACAGTATATTGAACTTTATTCCTGCGAAATCATCTGAACTGTTCCCGAGCCCTGAAAACCATCCCAATCATCACAACCAGCCACAGATAAGAGGGAGATCAGAC
>NZ_JBFODN010000131.1:0-1542 GCF_040908345.1 Aeromonas sp. R3-1 | reverse complement strand
GGCCGCCAGTTTGTCGAGATCCACTCCTGTCGTCATGCCAAGGCCATGTAGCAGGTAGACCACCTCTTCAGATGCCACATTGCCGGAGGCGCCCGGCGCATAGGGGCAGCCGCCAAGCCCCGCCACCGAGCAGTCGATGGTGCGAATGCCGCGCTCCAGCGCGGGTAGCAGGTTGGCCAAGCCCTGACCGTAGGTGTCGTGAAAATGGACCGCGAGTCGACCCGCCGGGATCTCGTGCAGCACCGCATCCAGCATGGGCGCTACCGTGCCCGGGGTGCCAACGCCTATGGTGTCCCCCAGCGAAATTTCGTGGCAACCGAGATCCAGTAGTTGCTCGGCCATCGCAGCGACCCGTTTCGGGCGGGTCGGGCCATCGAACGGGCATGCAATGACGGTGGAGAGGTAGCCGCGCACCTTGATGCCGAGTCGGCGCGCCTCCTGTACCAAGGGGGCGAAGCGCACCAGCGACTCCTCCACGCTGATGCCGATATTGGCGCGGGTAAAACCGTCGGAGCAGGCGGTGAAGAGGCCAATCTCATCGGCGCGGGCGGTAATGGCTGCCTGCAAGCCTTGCAGATTGGGCACCAGAGCGCCGTAACGGGTTGAGCCCTTGCGCGGCAGTGCCTCGAACAGCGCTGCGGAGTCCGCCATCTGCGGCACTTTTTTGGCAGAGACAAAGGCACCCACCTCGATGCGTTGCAGGCCGCTGTCGGTAAGGCGCTGGATCAGCTCCAACCGCTGTACCAAGGAGAGGGGCGCAGCTTCATTTTGCAGGCCATCTCGTGGCCCCATCTCCACCAGACTGACCCTGTCGTCACGGACGTCCTGTGATCGGTTCATGGGTGTTCCTCCTGTGAAGCAGTCTCTTCGGCAAAGCGCACCAGAATGGCCCCTTGGCTAACTTGCTCACCCTGCTTGCACTGCAGCGCCTCAATTACCCCGTCCCGCTCTGCACGCAACTGGTGCTCCATCTTCATCGCCTCCAGTACCAGCAGGGGTTGCCCCTTGCTGACCGTTTGCCCCTGCTCGACCAGCACGGCTACCACTATGCCGTGCATGGGCGCGATGGCGCCCTGCGCCTTCTCGTTTGCCTGCTCATGGCGGTGGCTGTGCTGCTGATCATCGGCCGCGAAGCGGATGCGCTGGCCCCCCAGGGTCATGAGGAAGGTTGCCTCCGAGCCTGCGATCGTCTGAATGGGGATCTGTTGCCAGCAGCCACCCTGCTGCAGCCGGATATTATCGTCACCTCTCTGGTAGCAATGAGTCTCCCCTTGCCACTCAAACTGGCCGCCATGATCGTTAAGGGTCAATACCCGGTGCTCATCACCGATGCGCACCGCCGCTGTCCAGCAGCGATCCGGCCCCAGCCGAAATCCGCAGGCTTGCTGCCAGGGGGAGGTGCCCGCAGGACGGCTCGCCAGCCAGAGGGTGGCCAGCGGCCAGGCGAGCTCAGGAATGGGCTGTGCTGTGGTGGGAATGGGCCACTGGGTATGGTGGCCCATGGCCAGGACGTCAGGCTCTTCACAAAGGCGCAGCAAGAGC
>NZ_JBFODN010000130.1:0-1219 GCF_040908345.1 Aeromonas sp. R3-1 | reverse complement strand
CAGCCGCAAAGCGCAGGTGCCGGGCGTCCCGCTAGCTTCTAAGCAACTTGCACCAGGGGCCGGTGACTTCGCAGTGGCCTGTCTCATCACTGTTTTGCCAGCCCAGCCGATGGTAGAAGGCTACTGCCGCCGTGTTGCGGGTCGCAACCTTGAGCGAGCCGTGCGGCGAATCAGCGAGGGCCCGCTCCAGCAGGGCGCGCCCTATCCCCTGACCGTGCCAGTCGCTTGACACATAGAGGTGATGGACGAAGTGATCGGGCTGCCAGATGGCGATAAAGCCGCAGATATTGCCCCCCTGTTCGGCTACCCACACCTGTTCACCTTTGGTCTGTTCCTCGAAATCCTCGAGTTGGAAACGGGCGGGATCGACCCAGTGAAAGGTGTGGCGGCGACTCTTTAAAAACAGCCGGGCCAGTTGGGGAATGTGGTGTTCTTCCATGAGCCGGATCATGATGCCCTCCCGGATCAAGCCAATGTTCATTGAGGCAGCTGCACAGCGGCAGGTTAATCGATGCAAATGACAAGGGTGTGATTAAGCACTGTCCATTGTATTTGTCATGGGGCTATACTGCCGGAGTCCCTTGTATGGATGGCTTGAGGATCGCTGATTTATGGACAATAAACTGATTGAAGGCAACATTTTTGTTCCGGCGCATATAGACGATGTCTGGCACGCCTGGACTACCGAAAGCGGTCTGCGCAGTTTTCTGGCTCCCGAATGTTTGATGGTGGCCGAACCGAATGGTCCTTTCGAGATCTACTTCAGGCCTGATGCCCCGCTGGGTGAACGTGGCAGCGAAGGGTGCCGGGTCATGGCCGTCATGCCCTATGACTTGCTCAGTTTCAGCTGGAATTTCCCGCCCACCCTACCCCATATCCGCCAGCAAAAGACCCAGGTTTGCCTGCGCTTTGTGCCGGAAGGGCAGGGCACTCGCCTCTACTTCCTCCAGAGCGGTTGGGCCAATGATCCGGATTGGGATCAGGGTTATGCCTATTTTCGGGAAGAGTGGCTGGAGACCAGCCTACCACGGTTGCAGTACCGTTTTACCCACGGTCCCATCGACTGGAACAATCCCCCCGACAAGGCGCAACTGAAGGCGCTGGCCCAGTAATCCCGGATATCAGTGTCTAGTCCTGAAATAGGTTTACACATTTTCAACTAGCATTTCTCTACTCAGAACCCCCTATGTGCCGCATCGGGGGTTCTGTATTTCAACGC
>NZ_JBFODN010000013.1:0-2344 GCF_040908345.1 Aeromonas sp. R3-1 | reverse complement strand
GATGAGCAGATGGCGGGCAGCACCTGGTACTGGCGCTATCGCGGCGTCGCCACCGCCGACAACAACTTCCGGGCGCTCGATATGGAAGTGCGTACCGAGGCCAAGGCCGAGAACCCGGTCGCCATGATGCGGACCTATATCAGCCGATGACCCAGCACGTTGCCCGCACGCCTCGCCCCGTCCGCCATGCCGGTTTCACCCTGCTCGAAATGCTGGTGGCGATCGCCATCTTCGCCACTCTCAGCATGGGTGCCTATCAGGTACTGCAGGGGGTGCTCACCAGCGACGAGGTGGCCAAGCGCAAGGAGGCCCGCCTCAACGAATTGCAGCTCGCCTTCACCCTGCTGGAGCGAGACATCACCCAGATGGTGCCGCGCAGCGGCCGCATCGAGGGAGAGAACAACAAGGTGCTGCTGGCGGCCTCCCGGTTCGGCCAGCAGAGCGATGACTGGGGCATGGCTTTTATGCGCGGCGGCTGGCTCAACCCGGACGGCATGCTGCCACGCTCCCATCTGCAGCGGGTCGGCTGGCGTCTCAAGGATCAGAAGCTGGAGCGCCTGAGCTACCTCTATCCGGATCCGGTGATCGGCACCGAGCCGCGCATCCAGCCGGTGCTGACGGGGGTCACGGCGTTTCGCCTCTACTTCTTCGACAAGGGCAACTGGAAAGAGGAGTGGACCCAGCGCAGCGTGCTGCCCCACGGGCTGGCAGTGGAGCTGGATCTGGAAGATTACGGCACCATTCGCCGTCAGTTCCTGATTGGCGCCGGTGGCCAGCGCGCCGAAGAGAACAGCCAGAGCAGCAACCCCGACCAGGGGGGCGGCAACAACAGCAATAACGGGAACAACGGCGGCAACGGCAATACCAATGGCGGTAATGGTGACAGCCAGAACGGAGGGAGCGCCAATGCGGGCTAATCTCGCCGCCCCCGATCGCCAGCGCGGCATGGCGCTGCTGGTGGTGCTGCTGATCCTCTCGGTAATGGTGATCATCGCCAGCAATATGAGCGGCCGCCTGCAGCTTGAGCTGCGCCGCACCGCCAACATCACCACCGGCAAACAGGCGTGGTGGTATGCCCTCTCGGCAGAAGCGCTGGTGAGCAAGGTGCTGACGCAGGATTTCAAGGACAACCCCGAGGTGGTCAGCCTCAGCCAGAACTGGGCCCGCAAGAATAGTGTGTTTCCGGTGGACGATGGCCAGCTCAAGGGCGAGGTGACCGACCTGCAATCCTGCTTCAACCTCAACAGCCTGAGCGTGGCCTCCAAGGTGGGGAACGCCGAGGAGCTGGCGCAGCAGCCCTATCCGGTGCAGGTGTTTCGCGAACTGCTCAAGCAGCTGGCGATGGATGATTACGAGGCGGCCCAGCTCACCGATGCCATCCGTGACTGGACCGACAAGGATACGGTGCTGGTCTCCAGCCTTGGCGCCGAGGACGCCTATTACGAGGGGCTCAAGCCACCCTATCTGACCGCCAATCAGTGGATGCTGGGCAAGGACGAGCTGAGGGCGGTGCGCGGGGTGACGGCCAGGGTCTATGCCAAACTGGCCCCCTATGTCTGCACCCTGCCCAACGACAAGTTGAAGATCAATATCAATACCCTTGCCCCCGAGCGCCCCGAGCTGCTGGTCGCCCTCTATCTGGGCACTCTCGGGCTGGATGACGCCAAGCGGGTGCTGAACGAGCGGCCACAGAAGGGGTGGAAAGAGAGCAAGCTGATGACGGACATGCTCGCTCCGGTCGATTCGGTGAAAGGGCTGAAAGAGGCGCTGGTGGTGAAAAGCGACTTCTTCGAAGCCCGAGTCGTGGCCGAGGTCGGCGATAACCGGGCCTGGCTCGAAACCCTGTTCCAGCGGGGCAAGGACAATAAACTGGTGATGCTGCGCCGCCTCAGTAGCGGCGCCGAATAAACAGCGCGCCTGCAGGCCATCGCCTGCGGGTACGAGAGATGTTGGATGCAGCCTGCGGGCTGCGCACCGGTTGCCAGGGCGCACAACGCCCTTTGCAAACCGGTATCGCAGGAGAGAGATGCGTGAGCGAAAGTCTGGTCATCCGACTGGGGACCAATAAACAACAACCCGTGGCCTGGCTGGTCTGGTCTGGTCAGGAGCAGGAGATCATCGCCTCCGGCTCCCTGCCCTCGGCCGATGCCCTGGGCGAGCTGCAGGAGCGGGCAGGTGGCCGCCCCGTGGTCACCCTGGTGCCGGGCAGCGATCTGATCTTCCGGCGCGTCACCCTGCCGGGTCGCTACAACCGCCAGTCGGCAGCAGCCCTCCCCTACCTGCTGGAGGAGCAGATCGCCTCCGACGTGGACGAGCTCCATCTGGTGGTGCTGGCCCACGAGGG
>NZ_JBFODN010000129.1:0-4894 GCF_040908345.1 Aeromonas sp. R3-1 | reverse complement strand
TTGCCAGCGGATTTTTCTCACCAACTCCCCCGCCCAGATCAAAAAATTCATTTTATATATGGGTTAACGTGACCCCAGAATCATCTTCCAGCGAGATATCCCATGAACATGAGCAACACTGAGCGTTTGATCCTGAGCAACCAGTACGAAATTCTGGCGAAACTCAATCCGGAGAAAGCGGACGCCTACCAGCGCGCCAGCACCATCATCGAGCGCGGCTACTGCCTGCAAATCCTTGAGCTGGAGAAGAGCTTCGGCCATCTGGATCTGGCTACCTGCCAGGAGGTCATCGACACCCTGGAGCTGCACCACGCACTGGCCATCTCATGGGGCAATCTGGATGCCGCCGATCAGGGCGAGATCAATGCCAGTCGGCTGGAGTTCAACGGCTACAGCCGCAGCCAGGAGCGTGAACTGGCTGACTACGTCTGCTTCCTGCTGGAGGTGGACAAGCGCTTCCCCGAGCTCAAGTGCCCGTGCGACGAGCTCTCCAGCGACATCGCCATGCGCGACAAATACCAGCGGATGCTGACTGTATGGCGTCAGTGCCCTCGTCAGTACAAGCTCTCCATCCAGGAGATCCGCAAGGTACTGGCAGCGTGATCCGCACACCGACCGCAACAAAAAAGGCGCCACTGGCGCCTTTTTGCATCTGAAACGGGTTATTCGTAGAGAAAGGATTTATCGAGCTGCTGGAAGGCGGCCTTGAGGGTATCGGCCAGCTCTTCATAGCGCGGCTGAGAAACCAGCTGGCGGCGGCCACCCTGCTCGTTCATCTTGCCGTTGATCTCCCGATACCAGCTCGCCAGCGACGGGGGCAATCGGGTATCGGCACGCTGGCCGAGCCAGTAGTAGCCCTGCAGCGGCAAACTGAGCAGAAACAGCACGGATGTGATGACGGAGGGCCAGTAGTGCAGCTCGCCAAACTGGAACTGCAGCATCACGCTCAACACCGCCAGCGCGGGGATCACCTTGAGGGCGAACTCGGTCGCCTTGATCACCCGATTTTCAGGAAACATCGAATTGAGCTCGGGACGGCGCGGCCAAAGCGTCATATAATGGCGGCCTTGCTGTAACTTAGTTCCAAAAATGTTCATGCTCATACTACCTCCGAGCGCTTTTTGAACGTACTAACGGCAAAACCTCGACAAAATTTGATGCAAAGTAACAAAGGTTGAGGATGACTTTGTTATTTTTCAACAATCGGGTTATCCTTTGTACGCCCATTTTTGCGTCAAAAGCGTCTTGCTATTGACCTGTCAGGGACGTCTGGATTTCGGGTCTTGTATCACTATACAAGGGGCAAGCAACAGATTGCCAACCCTCATAAGGATAAGTTGAAAGTTTTTGGTCGCACCGCGTCCAACGCATCCGCCTACACAACCCAATCTGCGATAGGATTTATTCATGAGTAAGCTGGTTCTTGTTCTTAACTGTGGCAGCTCTTCCCTGAAGTTTGCCGTCATTGACGCAACCACCGGTGATGACCTGCTGTCCGGCCTGGCCGAGTGCTTCAACCTCGACGATGCCCGCATCAAGTGGAAACTGAATGGCGAGAAAGGCAGTGCCGATCTGGGCGCGGGTGCCGCTCACCAGGAAGCGCTGGACTTCATCGTCAACAAGATCCTGCCGCTCAATCCGGAACTGTCCAAGAACCTGATCGCCATCGGTCACCGTGTTGTTCACGGTGGCGAGCGCTTCACCTCTTCCGTTGTCATCTGCGAAGACGTGATCGCCGGCATCGAAGCTGCTGTTCCGTACGCACCGCTGCACAACCCGGCTCACCTGATCGGTATCCGTGAAGCTCGCCGCGTATTCCCGGCGCTGGCTGACAAGAACGTGGCCGTATTCGATACCGCGTTCCACCAGACCATGCCGGAAGAAGCCTTCCTATACGCCCTGCCGTACAAGCTCTACAAAGAGAACGGCATCCGTCGCTACGGCGCTCACGGCACCAGCCACTACTACATCAGCCTGGAAGCTGCCAAGCAGCTGAACAAGCCGGTTGAAGAGCTGAACATCATCAACTGCCACCTGGGCAACGGCGGTTCCGTCTGCGCCATCAAGAACGGCAAGTCTGTTGATACCTCCATGGGTCTGACCCCGCTGGAAGGTCTGGTGATGGGTACCCGCTCCGGCGATCTGGACCCGGCCATCATCTTCTTCCTGCACGACAAGCTGGGCATGAGCGTGGCCGATATCAACACCATGCTGACCAAAGAGTCCGGCCTGCAGGGTCTGACCGAAGTGACCTCCGACTGCCGTTTCGTTGAAGACAACTACGACAGCAAAGAAGAAGCCAAGCGTGCTATGGACGTTTACTGCTATCGCCTGGCCAAGTACATCGGCGCCTACGCTGCCGCCATGGACGGTCGTCTGGACGCCGTTGTTTTCACCGGTGGTATCGGTGAAAACTCCGCCCCGATCCGTGAAATCACCCTGAACAAGCTGGGTCTGCTGGGCTTTGACGTTGATCACGACGCCAACCTGAAGGCTCGTTTCGGCAAGGGTGGCGAGATCACCAAGGCTGGTTCTACCAAGGCCCTGGTTATCCCGACCAACGAAGAGTGGGTTATCGCCCACGACGCGCTGGAACTGGTCGGCGCTTAATTGACGCAGTAACTCGAGGCCGCCCACAGGGCGGCCTTTTCCTGATCCCAAAAAATGAACAAGGGGTATAAAGTGGCACGCACTATTATGCTTATCCCGGTCGGCACTGGTGTCGGCGTAACTTCCGTGAGTCTGGGCGTTGTTCGCGCCATGGAGCGTCACGGTGTCAATGTCAGCTTCTTCAAACCGGTTGCCCAGCCGCGTCCGGGTGAAACCGGTGCCGAGCGCTCAACCGCCGTTATCCGCGCTGCTGCCAACATCAATCCGCCCGAGCCCTTCACCCTCTCCTACGCCGAGAACATGATCAGCTCCAGCAACACCGACATCCTGCTGGAAGAGATCGTTGCCCGCTTCGAAGAGCACGTGAAATCCAGTGGTGCCGAAGTGCTGGTTGTCGAAGGTATGGTGCCGACCGACAAGCAGCCCTTTGCCAACAAGCTGAACTACGACGTCGCCAAGGCGCTGGATGCTGACATGGTATTCGTGACCCACCCGGGCCATGACTCCAGCCAGAAGCTGAAAGAGCGCATCGAACTGGCCTGCTCCAACTTCGGTGGTGTCAACAACCCCCGTATCGTTGGCTGCGTGATCAACAAGGTTGGCGCGCCGGTTGACGAGCATGGCGTAACCCGCCCTGACCTGACCGAGATGTTCGAAGCCCATCACCACGCTTCCGACGCGGCTCACAACCTGGAAGTGCTGCAAGTGTTCGGCAAGAGCCCGCTGCGCATCCTGGGTTGCATCCCCTGGAACACCCAGCTGATCGCCCCGCGCGCCAAGGATCTCGCCAAGCATCTGGCCGCCAAGATCCTGCACAAGGGTGAGCTGGACAGCCGTCGCCTGCAGACCGTGACCTTCTGCGCCCGCTCCATCCACAACATGGTCGAGCACTTCCGTCCGGGCAGCCTGCTGGTCACCTCTGGCGACCGCTCTGACGTCATCGTCTCCGCCTGCCTCTCCGCCATGAACGGCGTCAAGCTGGGCGCCCTGCTGCTGACCGGTAACTATCATCCGGAGCCGCAGGTAATGGCGCTGTGCCAACAGGCCATGGCCACTGGCCTGCCGATCATGATGACCGGTACCAACACCTGGCAGACCGCCGTCAGCCTGCAGAACTTCAACGTCGATATTCCGGAAGATGACCGCGAGCGTATCGAGCTGGTACAGGACTACGTCGCTGGCCACATCGACAAACACTGGATCGAGTCACTGACTGTCAGTTCTACCCGTTCCCGTCGTCTGAGCCCGCCGGCGTTCCGTTATCAGCTGACCGAGCTGGCCCGTCAGGCCAACAAGCGTGTCGTGCTGCCGGAAGGCGACGAGCCGCGCACCATCAAGGCTGCCGCCATCTGTGCCGAGCGTGGCATTGCCCGTCCGGTACTGCTGGGTAACCCGGAAGAGATCCGTCGCGTTGCCGAACAGCAGGGTGTGGTACTGACCGATCGCGTCGAGATCATCGATCCGGCCGTTGTGCGCGAGCGCTATGTGCCGCGTCTGGTCGAGCTGCGCAAGAACAAGGGCATGACCGAAGTGGTTGCCCGCGAGCAGCTGGAAGACAACGTGGTACTGGGTACCATGATGCTGGAGCGCAATGAAGTTGACGGCCTGGTATCCGGCGCGGTGCACACCACTGCCAACACCATCCGTCCGCCGATGCAGATCATCAAGACCGCTCCGGGCTCTTCCCTGATCTCCTCCATCTTCTTCATGCTGCTGCCTGACCAGGTTCTGGTCTACGGTGACTGCGCGATCAACCCGGATCCGACTGCCGAGCAGCTGGCCGAGATCGCTATCCAGTCCGCCGATTCTGCTGCCGCGTTCGGCATCGAGCCGCGCGTCGCCATGATCTCCTACTCTACCGGTACCTCTGGCGCCGGTGCCGATGTAGAGAAAGTGCGTGAAGCGACCGAGCTGGCCAAGGCCAAGCGCCCCGACCTCATCATCGACGGCCCGCTGCAGTACGACGCGGCCATCATGGAGAACGTGGCCAAGTCCAAGGCACCGAACTCACCGGTTGCCGGTAAAGCCACCGTGTTCGTGTTCCCTGACCTGAACACAGGTAACACCACTTACAAAGCGGTGCAGCGTTCCGCTGACCTGGTCTCCATCGGCCCCATGCTGCAAGGCATGCGCAAGCCGGTCAACGACCTCTCCCGTGGCGCCCTGGTTGACGACATCGTCTACACCATCGCCCTGACCGGTATCCAGGCTGCCCAGGCTGACGAACAAGCCTAATTAGTGCCTGTCTGAAAAAACCGATCACAAAGGCTGCTCACCCCAGGTG
>NZ_JBFODN010000128.1:0-27575 GCF_040908345.1 Aeromonas sp. R3-1 | reverse complement strand
TGCCCACACAGATTGCTTGATTCAAATTGTTAAAGAGCGTCACGCTTGTCGCGTTGAGGAGGCGCATATTACGCTTCTCACTTCGAAAGTCAAGCGATTGTTTTCGCTTTTCTTTCGGCGCCCACTTCACCAGGAAGCTGGCTCATCAGTTCGGCGTGTTCCGCCGTGCTGGTAGGGGCGCATTATAGGGAGCCGCGCTGCGATGACAAGACTTTTTTTGAAGATAATCACGAAAATTTCAAATTATTCAATTAGAAACAGCTTATTCAGTGTATATATACAATGTTATCCACAATCCGGTTATTTCACTCCCATTTTAGCGTCATTTATGTCGCCTTTAGTGACCTTGGGAATGCCATACTGGAGCCGATAACCTCTCCCGAGTGGTCCATGGTAGCGCCAATCAGGAAAGCTGGTTACCATGGAGGTGAATATAGTGTTGCACCTTTTTTGCTTTCATTTACAAAAGGTCTTTTAAGATGAATTTATCCAAGTTTCCCGTATATATGCAGGCCGCAATCCTTGCTCTGGTATTGGCAGTGGTTGGCTACCTGGTTGCCCAGGCCCTGCAGTTCTCTTTGAAAGCGGAAGTGATTTTTGCAGCAGGTCTGGCCATCGGCGGTTTCGTGGTACCGCTGTTCCTGAAGCGAACCCCGGCTAATGTTGCCGAGTCGATCGCCAATCAGGAGACTTGCACCTTATATGTAGGCAACCTGCCCTATCGCGCCAATGAGATCGCAGTGCGCGAATTGTTTGCCGAACAGGGCCAGGTCATTTCCGTACGGTTGATGAAAGACAAGGCAACCGGCAAGCGCAGAGGTTTCGGTTTCGTGGAGATGCCCGCCGCCGATGCCGCCAAGGCGATTGCCGCTTTGAATGACAAAGAGTACCAGCAGCGCACCCTCAAGGTGCGTGAAGCGAATGACAAACGTGATAAAGAGGAAAGAGAAGGTAGCGAAACTGACGCCTAACCGCTCGTCAGTACTTCACCTCTTCCAGTGATGACAGCCCCCATGCTTGCAAGGGGGCTGTCAGTTTTTGAGCCTCCCCATCCAGCCGGGTACAGTAAGCCCTGGCAATTACCTCTTCTATATGTATAGACTGCACGGTGGCATGCCCGCCATTGTTCAGCAACCAGGCCACCCGTTTGGCAACGGCACTGCCCGAGTCAATAAGCTGACATTGCGGCATCAGTTGCCCAATCTCTTCATTGAGTAGCGGGAAGTGAGTGCAACCAAGCACCAGCGTATCCGGCTTTTCTTCCCCCTCCAGCCAATCGGCCAATACCTCGCGCAGTAGCGCCATATTGACCGGCAGGCCCGCCAGCTTGTGTTCGGCTTCTATGACCAGCTCGGTGGTGCCCTTGAGCAGCACCTGCTTGCCGGGAGCAAACTGGGCGATCAGTTCATGGGTATAGTCGCGGCTGACGGTGCCCGGCGTAGCAAGCAGACCGATACAACCGTTGCGAGTCTGTGCAGCGGCGGGCTTGATGGCTGGCACCACCCCCACCACGGGAATATCCAGTGCCTCACGCAAGGCCGGCAGCGCTATGGTGCTGGCCGTGTTGCAGGCAATCACCACCAGATCGATCTGATGACGGGCCACCATGGTGGTCACCAAGCGGGTGCAAGCAGCAATGAGGGCGGGCTCGCTCAGTTCACCATAGGGGAAGTTGGCATTGTCGAAGCAGTAGAAATAGTTGTGTGCCGGCAGAACGCGACGGATCTCGCGGTAGATGGTCAGGCCACCCATACCGGAATCAAACACGAGAATATTGGCCACTTGAGCTCCCCTTTGGTGCAAGGCGGCGATCATACTCCCGCCTGCCGCCAATAGAAAAGGCCCTGCCAATGGCAGGGCCCGGGTTTTTCAAGGATGAACCGAATAAAGCATCAGAAGCGGTAGTCGGCAGTCACTTTGAACTCGGTACCCGGCGATGCGTAACCATAAGCGGGGGCGTAATCACGATCGAACAAGTTATCTATACGTCCACCCAAGGTAAATTGCTGAGTCAACTCGTAACTGGCAGCCAGGTTCAACAGCGTATAGGCACTGAGTTCCACCCGCTGGCTAGTCGCCCAGTTGTTGTCATAGCGCTTGCCCACATAGAGCAGTTCAGCAGTTAGTGTTGCGGCATCGAATCGGGTATCTGCGATCCAGCTGCCTTTATGTTCAGCTCTACGCAGCAGCTGCAAATCCTGGTTACCCGTATCTTTGGCTCTGGTGTAGTCGTAGCTCAAACGATGATGCACTGGTCCGGTGTCGATGCCGAGCTCCGTTTCCACTCCTTTGATATCCGCCGTGGTATTTTTGGGGTTGCAGGTGTAGCTCATGCTGGTCAGGCAATAAATCAGATTGTCGATGCGGTTGCGATAGAGATTTACAGACCAGCCCCATACCGAATAGCGACCTGACAGACCCAACTCCAAGTTTTTGCTCTCTTCCGGCTTTAACTCAGCTGGCACGCCATAATAAAGATCCATAAAGCTTGGGGCCTTGAAAGCAGTCCCATAACTCAAACGTACGTTGTGGTGCTCATCGATATCCAGCCCACTGGCGGCAGACCAAGTGTTATGGCGGCCATATTGCTGGTTATCATCTGTTCTGCCAGACAATTCAAAGAGGAACGGACGCCAAACATAGCTGCCAACAACAAAGGCACCAGTATTGTCTCGATCAGGAACAGTAAAAGACTGTCCCCCAGAGCGTGAGTCCGACTTCATCTGCTCCCGCTGCCAATCAACGCCACCGGTGAGGTTCAGATCCTCAATACCACTCCAGCTGTTTATCCAGGATATGTTGGTCATTCCGGTATGGGTTGGATCAGCACTGGATTTCCCCTTGCTTTCCTCCCAACTCTTCGATGAGTTCTCACCATAGCTAGCTTCCAAGCGGCTGGTTAGCGCCTTGCTCTGAAACTTAAGCCCACCATCGTACTGGAATGTGTCTACCTGTTGTTGATCATATCGGCCATCGAACTCAGTCAAATTCTGATACCGTTGGGCATTGAAATCAGCACTCCATGCATCGTTGAATGTATGGTTCAGTCCGAACTGACCATTCTTGCTATTAAAGCCATCCCGATCCGGCTGTTTGGTATTGGCTACGACATCAAATCCATCGGTACGCTCGTAGCCGATCAGCATGTTCATATCGGTTTTTTGGCCCAATGACTGAACCGTTCTTAGCTCACCCTGACCATAACCATTGCTGCCAGCACCACCCTTCAAATGTATCTCACTGCCATTCTTGGCGGATGTTTTGGTGATGAGGTTGATAACACCGCCAATGGCATCGGAACCATACACTGCCGCTCGTGGGCCACGGATATACTCGATGCGCTCGATATTGCCGAGCGGGATTTGGCTGAGATCGGGCGTGCCCGCCACCATGGCGGCAATCGGGCGACCATTCATCAAGACCAGAGAGTGGTTGGAGTTGGTTCCACGGACAAACAGGCTGCTGATGTGCCCCCGGCCTCCCAGAGTCGCCATCTGCACGCCGGGCAGGGTTTTCAGCAAGTCAGGCAAACTCTGAACCTGACGAGATTCGATCTCGGCACGATCGATCACCACAACGGGCGCCAGCACCGAGCTGACCGGTTGTTCCACGCGGTTGGCCGTAATGACCAGAGTTGGATTGATGGGGATGGTGGTTTGGGCAAATGCCGCCGTCGGCAACAGGGCAGCCGCCAGAAATTTCTTCGACATGAGAGATCCTTAAGTTCGCGTAAGTATCTACTTCGTGGCCGGTTTCTCTCGGCCCGAAATACGAACTCTGGCAGGTCTTCGGGCTCGGGGGCTGATAGCCTACGGCGACGGCTTCCCGCCTGACGGCAGTGCCCTGATGTCGCTTCGTTCCCCCTTACCGCTGCGCGCCAGCTCCGGATTCTCACCGGATTCCCTATTAAGCATGATGCGCCAAAGCGGGAGGATTATAGGCAGAGCCAAGCTGGATGTATAGCCATCCAGATTTCTATTTATTGCCAGCCAGCGCCGCCAGCCGCCGCTGGGCCCCCTCCATTACCGCCTGCACCCCGGGATGGGAGAGATGGCGCCCTGCCGAGACCAGATAGTAAGAGAGTGTGACGTCGGTGAGGGTCGCAATTCGCTCCACTCCGTAGAGGCGACCAATTTCGTCAGCCATCGCCAGCGGTGCCGGGAAGATCCCCATCCCCGCCTTGCCGAACGACTTCATCAGAGTGGAGTCATCAAACTGCCCCACCAGATGGGGATGAATGCCCTGCTGGCGATACCACTCCAGCAGCCGATCGTGGGTGGCAGACTTCTCTCCGGGGATCAGCAGCGGCAACCCCTCCAGCGAGGCGGGAAAACCGTCCCGCGCCCGCGCCGCCAGCTCGGGGCTGGCAAACAGCGCCAGCGGGCTGCGCCCCAGCTCGTGGTTATAGCCACGCACGCCGCTGTCGAGAGGGAGCGGGCGATCGATCAGCACCATGTCGAGCTTGTGGCGGGCCAGTTCGCTGAACAGCTGCTCGGCCCGCTCCTCGTGACACACCAGCCGCAACGGCGTCACCAGCGCCATGGCGGGAGCCAGCAGCTCGAACGCCAGGGTGCGGGGTACCGAATCGGCGATCCCCACCTGCATGGTCAGCTCCTGACTGGCGTGGCGCAGGGTGTGCTCCAGCTCGGCACCGAGCGAGAAAATGGCCCCCGCCTGCTCCTGCGCCTGCCGTCCGGCGGCGGTCAGCACCAGACGCCGCCCCACCCGGTTGAACAGCGCCACCCCGAGGGACTGCTCCAGCTCGGCGACCTGACCGCTGATGGTCTGCGGCGTTAAGTGCAGCTGTTCAGCTGCCTGCGTCACGCTGCCGCTGCGTGCCACATGCCAGAAGTAGTAGAGCTGTTTGTAGTTGAGCATGCCGTTCCCTATCAGTTTTTACCGAACAACCATCAGCGAGAATCTGATTTTATCGAAACATTGCGCGCTCTAGCATGCAACCATTATCTGAACTGCCCTGCGAACCATCATGCTGGACGTTGTTGTACTCTTCTTTCTGTTTGGTCTGCTGGCCGGTCTGGTGCGCTCCGAGCTCAAACTGCCTCCTGCCCTCTACGACACCCTCTCTCTCTTTCTGCTGCTGGCCATCGGCCTCAAGGGCGGTGTTGGTCTGGCCCAACAATCCCTGCAACCTCTGCTGCCACAACTGGCGCTGGTGATCCTGCTCGGCGTGGTGCAGACCCTGCTCGGCTTTGCCGTGCTGCGACTCAAGATGAACCGGGTGGATGCCGCCGCCACCGCCGCCCACTACGGCTCGGTCAGCGTCGCTACCTTCGCGGTCGGAGTGAACTGGCTCACCGAACGGGGCATCAGCTTTGAATCCCAGCTCTCCATCTTCCTCGCGGTGATGGAGATCCCCGCCATTCTGGTGGGTATAGTGCTGGCCCGCGGCATCAGTCGCGAGACCCGCTGGCGCATGCTGGCCCACGAGACCTTCCTCGGCAAAGGGGTGACCCTGCTGCTGGGCGGCATGGCCATCGGCTATCTGGCCGGGCCGGACGGGATTGCCCCACTCAAACCGCTGTTTGTCGACCTGTTCAAGGGAGCGCTGGCGCTGTTCCTGCTGGAGATGGGCCTCATCGTCGCCCGTCAGTGTCAGGATCTGCGCCGCCACGGCCTGTTCCTGCTCGGCTTCGCCCTGTTGATGCCGCTCGCCTCGGCGGGACTGGGGCTGGCAGCTGGCCAGCTGATGGGGCTATCTCTCGGCGGCCTGACCCTGCTGGCTACCCTGGCGGCCAGCGCCTCCTATATTGCCGTGCCAGCCACCATGCGCATCGCCGTGCCTCAGGCCAACCCGGGGCTGTCCCTCAGCGCCGTGCTGGGGGTCACCTTCCCGTTCAACATCATGCTAGGGATCCCGCTCTACCACAGCTGGGCCCGCCACTTCACGGAGTAGCCACATGCAGACCGAGACCCGCACCCTGCTGACCGTCATCACGGAAGCCAATCTGGAGCCGACCCTGCTGCGCACCCTCACCCGCGAGGGGCTGCGCGGCTACACCATCACAGATGCCCGCGGCCGTGGCGATCATGGCGAGCGCAACGCCAGCTGGAGCGAGAGCGGCAACATCCGGCTGGAGGCGATCTGCAGCCGGGAGCAGGCGGAGCGGCTGCTGGCCCACCTGCAGAGTCGTTACTACCCCGATTACGCCATGATCGCCTTTCTGCAACCGGTCGAAATCGTGCGACCCGAGAAATTCTGAGCCGGCTTGCCGGCTCTTTTTGTTTACCAAAAGCAAACGTTTAACACCAAGGATTCAGAGAAAATGAACACCCCTCCCCTGATCGGCCTGGTAATGGGCTCCGACTCCGACTGGCCAGTGCTGCAGGCTGCCGCCCGCATCCTCAAGGAGCACGGCGTGCCCTACGAGGCACAGGTGGTATCGGCCCATCGCACCCCGGATCTGCTGTTCGAGTATGCCGCCACTGCCCGCGAGCGCGGTCTGCGCGCCATCATCGCCGGGGCCGGTGGCGCCGCCCACCTGCCGGGCATGGTCGCCGCCAAGACCACCTTGCCGGTGCTGGGGGTGCCTATCCCCTCCCGCCATCTCAAGGGGATGGACTCCCTGTTCTCCATCGTGCAGATGCCCAAGGGGGTGCCGGTCGCCACCTTCGCCATCGGCGAGGCGGGGGCTGCCAACGCCGCCCTGTTCGCGGTCTCCCTGCTCTCGGTCGCCCGGGATGACGACGCCCCCCGCTACCGGCAGCAGCTCGACGACTTCCGCACCCACGAGCGAGATCGGGTGCTGGCGCTGCAACTGGAGGAGCCGACATGATTGTGCCACCCGCCACCCTCGGCATGCTCGGCGGCGGTCAGCTTGGCCGCTACTTTGTGATGGCCGCCCACCGCCTCGGCTACAAGGTGGTGGTGCTGGATCCCGATCCGGCCAGCATCGCCGGTGCCGCTGCCGATCACCATATTGTCGCCCCCTATGACGACACCGCTGCCCTGCACGATCTGGCCAGCCGCTGCAAGGCCATCAGCTGCGAGTTCGAGAACGTGCCCGCCACCACCCTCGCCCTGCTCGAAAAACAAAAGCCGGTACGCCCGGGCGCCAGCGCGGTGCGCATCTGTCAGGATCGCCGTGAAGAGAAAGCCTTTCTGCGCGGAGCCAACATCCCGGTCGCCCCCTATCTGGCGCTAGTGCCGGAAGAGCCCATCCCCGCACAGGCCAGCGAACTCTTCCCCGCCATCCTCAAGACGGCCCGCGAAGGGTACGACGGCAAGGGACAGTGGCAGGTGAGTAATCTGGATGAGCTGGCGACGGCGCTGGCAGCCAGTGGCGTGCCCTGCGTGCTGGAACAACGGCTGGCGCTGGAGGGGGAGTTTGCCCTGACCCTGGCCCGCAGTCCGAGCGGCGCCATCAGAGCCCTGCCGCTGGTACAGAACTGGCACAGCGGCGGCATTCTTGATCAGACTCGCTCCCCGGCCAATGTGCCGGTGCTGGAGAGCGAAGCCAAAGGAATCGCTGAGCGACTGATTGCCGCCCTCGATTACGTCGGGGTGCTGACGGTGGAATTCTTTCTGGTGGAAGGCCACCTGCTGGTCAACGAGCTGGCGCCCCGCCCCCACAACTCGGGTCACCCCAGCCTCGACAACGCTGCATACAGCCAGTTCGAGTTGCAGGTGCGCGCCCTGTGCGATCTGCCGCTGCCAGAGCAGATCGCCGTGCGCCCCGCCCTGTTAATCAACCTGCTGGGGGATCTCTGGCAAAACGGCACGCCAGACTGGGCCGCCCTGCTGACGCTGCCCGGCCTGCATCTGCACCTCTATGGCAAGGGCGAACCCCGCCCCGGCCGCAAGATGGGCCATATCACGGTAACCGGTGATGAGTGGTCAACGGTGGAGGAGCGCTGCCGTCAGGCCCGCCAGCTGCTGGGACTGGCGCCACGCTGATCGAGCATCGGAAATGCAAAGACCCGGGCATGGCCCGGGTCTCTGTTTTTGCTTGCTATGGCAGGGAGACTTATCAGGCCCGCTCCACCGCTACCGGTGCCGGCAGGCGGATGGTGAGGGAGAGCACCAGCGCCACCACCAGCAACACCAGGATCAGGTGGAAGGTCGCCATAAAGCCGCCAAACAGGGAGGCCACGATGGAGCCGATGATGCTGCCCAGACCAAAGCCCAGATAGATGACGCCGTAGTTCTTGGTCAGGTTGTTGAGACCGAAGAAGTCGCTCACCAGCGAGGGGTAGACGGTGATGGTGCCGCCGAAGCTGAACGCCACACAGGCAACCGCCACAAAGAACAGGTTGGCATTGAGCGGTACAAACAGCAGCAGCGCCATGCCCGCCAGGGTAATCAGCTGAGCGATGGTGATGACCCGGATACGGGACATCTTGTCAGAGAGGATACCCAGCACCAGACGGCCACCCAGGTTTGCCATGGCAATGATGGCGACGGCATTAGCAGCGACAACAGCAGGCAGACCCACCATCTTCTCGCCGATATCCTTGGCCACGCCGATGACGTAGAGGCCGCTCATGCAGGCGGTGAGGAACATCAGCGCCAGCATCCAGTACTGTGGCTTGCGCATCGCCTCCGCCAGAGTGAAGTCACGGCTCTCGCTCTGCTGCACGGAAGCGGCCTGCTTGGGCGCATCCTTCATCAGCATGCCGCCCACCAGCACCATGGACATGGCGATCAGCCCCCACAGCTGGAAGGTGGTCTCAAGGCCGGAGCTGGAGAGCAGCAGCAGGTTGATGTATTTGAAACCGAGACTGCCGAGACCATAGGCCCCGATGGAGCAGGCGGAGATGAGCCCCTTGCGCTCCGGGAACCACTTCACGCAGTTGGAGAGGGTCATCAGGTAGCCGGTACCGTCGGCAAAACCGACCAGAATACCCGCGCAGAGGTAGAGCATCGCCAGATTGCTGGCATGGGCAGTGAGGAAGAAGCCGATGCCGAGCAGCACGCCAGCACCCAGGGTCACGTTGCGCACCCCGAATCGCTCCTGCAGCTTGCCCGCCATGGAGGAGGCGACCGCCAGCGAAAGGCTGAGCAGGCCGAAGGCGAAAGCGACCTGACTCACCGGCTCGTCCAGCTTGTCGGAGAGCTGGGCGTTGAACAGGCTCCAGGTATAGACAGAACCCAGTGCAAACTGGGTGATGATGGTACCGATCAGTGTCAGGTACCGGGTGCGGTTCAGATCGATGGTCATGATGCGTCTCGGTCGATGGCCTTAAGGAAATTGAGGCCACTATAGGCAAGACGCAGTTCGCGCCGATCGATTAAGGCATGAAATGCAGATCGGCGGGAATGAATGACAATCAGAGCCGCATCAGCTGACGGAACGCCTTGATGTTGCTGCGACTGACCGGCACCTCGAACGGCAGATCATGGAGTCGGATGAGATAGGTGCTGTTGAACCAGGGGACGATTTCGCGGATCTTGTTGATGTTGACGCAGTAGGAGCGGTGGCAGCGGAAGAACCCCTCGGCAGGCAGCCGGCTGACAAACTCGCTGATGGTCATGGTCATCACGTAGCGATCGTCGCGGGTGTAGACATAGGTGAGCTTCTCGTCGGCCTCGGCGTAGTAGATCTGCTCGCAGGGGGTGACGATGATGCGCTCCCCCTTCACCAGATTGACGGTGCGATTGTGCGCTGCCCCCGGCTCGCTCCCCTGCCCCGCCTGCGACTTGCCCGCCTGCTCCAGCTTTTGCAGCAGGCTGATGAGGCGCGGCTCGTTGTAGGGTTTGAGGATGTAGTCGAACGCCTCCAGCTCGAACGCCTCCACCGCAAACTCCTTGTAGGCGGTAACGAAGACAATGTGGGGCGGGTGACTCGACTTGTGCAGGTTCTTGGCCAGCAGCAGGCCATCGATGGAGGGGATCTGGATATCCAGAAACACCACATCCACCTCGTGATCCTGCAGGTATTTGAACGCCTCCAGCCCATCCTCGAAGCTCGCCACTATCTCGATCTGGCTGTGCTGATTCACCAGATAGATCAACTCCTCGCGAGCCAGATACTCATCTTCGACAATAATGGCTTTCAGCATGACAACACCTCTCGCGGCACACACTTATCCTCAACCATGATGGCACTCAGCATGGCATCGACTCCTGATCCGGCAGATAGAAACTCACTTCGGTACCCGGCTCCAGCCGCTTGAGGTGCAGGCCGTCGCCATAGAGCAGCTTGACCCGCTGATGCACGTTCATCAGGCCGATGCTGCGGCTCTCCACCCGCCCGGCGGCTACCCCGTCGATCACCGCCTGACTGATGCCGTAACCTGTGTCTCGTACCGAGACCCGGATGCCGCCCGCCAGCTGCTTCACCTCGATGGTGACCCGACCCGGCGCGCTACGGGGCTGGATGCCGTGCAGGATGGCGTTTTCCACCAGCGGCTGCAACAGCAGGCTCGGTACCTGAATGTGCACATCGTCCACCTCGAATACCACCTCCAGCTTGTCGCCAAAGCGGGCCTGCTCGATGGCCACGTAGTCGCGCACCTGCTGCAGCTCCTCCTGAATGTCGATCAGTTCATCCCCCTTGTTGAGGTTGTAGCGCAGGTAGTCCGCCAGATTGGCAATGAGCTGGCGCGCCTGCTGGGGCCGGATGCGGATCAGCGACGAGATGGCGTTAAGGGCATTGAACAGGAAGTGCGGGTTGATCTTGCTCTGCAGCGCGGTGAACTCCGCCTTGCGAGTCATCTCCTTGAGCTGCTCGATGCGCGACACCTCCATCTGGGTGGAGATGAGCTGGGAGAGGCCCACCGCCATCTCCCGCAGGGAGCTGGTGATGCTGTGGGTGCGGCGGTAGTAGATCTTGAGGGTGCCGTTCACCGAGCCGTTTTCCCGCAGCGGAATAATGATGACCGAGTGGAAATCGGAGAGGTGATACTGGCGCAGATCGTTGTTGATGATGATCTGGTCGAGCAGCACCGCCTGCTGGGTCATGCCGCTGATGGCGTGGTGCTCGTCCAGCTCGTAATAGTCCTTGCCCACCCCGACATAGGCCAGCACGTCATGGGTATCTGTGATGGCCACCGCATCGGCGCTGATGTCGCGCCGGATCACATCGCACACCTGACTGAGGGAGTGGCGATCGATGTTCTGGAAGAAGGGCAGCGTCTTGTTGGCGATATCGAGCGCCAGCTTGGCCTGCTTGGCGGCAATCAGCTCCTTCTCGTCATCCAGATCCTGCACCAGCTTGATGATGAGGCCGATGCAGAGCGCCCCGGCGATCATCGGATAGGCGATGTGGTTAACGATCTCCACCCCGACTTCGTGGGGCTCGGTCAGCAGCCAGATCAGCAGCATGGTCAGCCCTTCGCAGAGCATCCCCGCCAGAATGCCGTAGAGCCAGAGCCGCGACTTGCGGCAGCGCAGGTGCAGCCAGGTGGCGAGCAGACCGGCGATAATACTGGCGATAAGGCAAGGGATGGAGGTGTGGCCATCCATATCGATGAGATAGCGATGCAGGCCGGAGATAACCCCGGCCGGAATGCCGACCCAGGGGCCAAACAGAATGCCGCCGGAGATGATGGCGATGATCCGCACGTTGATCAGCGCCCCCTCCACCGGAATGCCGGTGTAGGTACTGAACACCGCAAACAGGCCGAAGATGGAGGCCACCAGCACCAGCTCCGCCGGGGTGTGATCCCGCTTCTGGAACAGCCGCTGGAACGGCCGGGTGCGGGTCAGGAAAAAGAGGGTCATCAGCATCAGCGCTGCCCGCTCGAACACCGCCAACAACATCATCTGATTCTCAAGCATCTGCGCCCCCTTGCGGCAACCCGACCGATCACCCGAACCCTGACCAATAAATCGGGGCCGGATAAACCAGCCCCAACGACATCAACAGTACTGACCGGCCACCCAGCCGGAGGACCAGGCCCACTGGAAGTTGTAGCCACCGAGCCAGCCGGTCACGTCCACCACTTCGCCGATGAAGTAGAGGCCCGGCACCTTGCGCGCCTCCATGGTCTTGGAGGAGAGCTCATTGGTATCGACGCCGCCCAGGGTCACTTCGGCGGTGCGATACCCCTCGGTGCCGTTGGGCAGGATCTGCCAGTCACCCAGCAAATTGGCCACCGCTTCAAGCTCCCGCTCGTTGTATTGGCGCATCGGCTTGCTGACCAGCTGACCCAGCTCCACCAGCTTGTCGACGAAGCGCTTTGGCAGCTCGCGCCCCAGCACGGTTTTCAGCTCCTGCGCCGGGTGCGCCTGCGCCCATTCACGCAGGGCGGCCGGAATATCCAGCTCCGGCAGCAGGTTGATGTGGATCTTCTCACCCGCATGCCAGTAAGAGGAGATCTGCAGGATGACGGGGCCGGAGAGGCCGCGGTGGGTGAACAGCATAGCCTCCTTGAAGCGAGTGCCATCCTCGGCGGTCACCGCTACCGGCAGGCTGATGCCCGCCAGATCGGCAAAGGCCTCTTTCTCGGCCTGATGGAGGGTAAAGGGCACCAGACCTGCGCGGGTCGGCAGCACCTTGAGGCCGAACTGCTCCGCCAGTTTGAAGCCATACGGGGTAGCGCCCAGCTTGGGCATGGAGAGACCGCCGGTCGCCACCACCAGCGAGTGACAGCCGATCTCACCCTTGCTGGTGGTCAGCAGGAAGCCCTCCTCCTGTTTGCTGACGGTGAGGATTTCGGTCTGGAACTGCAGGGTCACCCCGGCCCAGTCGCACTCAGTGAGCAGCACATCGACGATATCCTTGGCACTCTCGAGACAGAACAGCTGCCCCAAAGTGCGCTCGTGATAGTTGACCCCGTGGCGGTCCACCAGATCGATAAAGTCCTGCTGGGTGTAGCGGGCCAGCGCCGACTTGCTGAAGTGGGGATTCTCCGACAGGTAGGCGTGAGCACCCGCCTGATGGTTGGTGAAGTTGCAGCGGCCACCGCCACTGATGAGGATCTTGCGGCCCGGCTTCTTGGCGTTGTCGAGCACCAGCACGGAGCGGCCACGGTAGCCCGCCTGCGCCGCACACATCAATCCGGCCGCACCGGCCCCGATCACCACCACATCGACCTGCTTCATCATCACTCACTTATCAAAATAGAAACGGCACCTGGCCAGAACCGAGATCGCCTTTGGCGGAACACAACCATAGTGGCTGCCCACCAGAATAAACAACGGCCCTTAAAAGGGCCGTTATTGTACTGGCTGAACACTAAGTGTCCACGACTATCAGGCGTTGCTGTCCATGATGCTGGCAGGGGCGCCTTTGGCCAGTTCGGCCAGCTCCTTGTCGATGAAGTAGAGGCCCTTGCCATCTTCACCCACCAGACCCAGACGGTCGACGATGCTCTTGAACAGCTTCTCCTCTTCATGCTGCTCGGCCACATACCACTGCAGGAAATTGAAGGTGGAGTAGTCCTGGGTAGTGAAGGCTACGTGAGCCAGACCATTGATGCACTTGGTGATGTGATACTCGTGCTCCAGGGTGGTACGGAACACGTCGCCCAGCGACTTGAACTCGTGGGGAGGGGCATCGATGGCACCCAGTTTTGGCATGGCACCGGTCTCGCTCACGTAGGTGAACAGACGCTCCATGTGCTGGCGCTCCTCGACTGCGTGCTGGCGCAGGAAGGTCGCCGCCCCTTCAAAGCCCTTGTCTTCGCACCAGGCGCTCATCTGCAGATAGAGATTGGAGGAGTAGAACTCCAGGTTAATCTGCTCGTTCAACTTCTCGATCATGGCTTGGGCCAGCATCTTGTTTCTCCTCAGTGATTTGGTATCGATTGTCGCCACACTCCCGCCGCGAATCAACCCGCCAACGAGAGGGAGATCCCGTTTCTTTCAGCTCAGGGGGTCAGCTCCCTAAGGGAGGCGACATCCACTGGCGCAGCATAATCGACGCCCGGCAGCTCGAAGCCGTTGAGCTGCATGAAATCCTGCCGCAGCCCGGCAAAGTCTCCCAGCCCGTGGAAATTGTCCGGCGTCACCTTGGGCCAGAGCGCCGAAACGGCGGCCTGAATGGCCGGGTCGAGCTCGTGGTCATCCATCCGGATCAGCCGGTTACCATCGGCCACCACCCCATTGGGCCCGTACATCTTGGCGGCAAACAGTCGCTGCATCTGCTCGATGCAGCCCTCATGGACGCCGCGCGCCTTCATCACCCCCATCAGCAAGCCGAGATAAACCGGCAGCACCGGAATATAGGCGCTCGCCTTGGTCACCAGCGCCTTGCAGACCGATACCCAGGCGTGGCCACCAATCTCGGCCAGTTGCAGGTTGATGGTCTCGGCGGTGGCGTGCAGATGCTCCTTGGCATAACCGATGGTGCCATCGCGATAGAGGGGATAGGTGGATTCGGGGCCGATATAGGAGTAGGCCACGGTTTGCGCACCGGGGGCCAGACAACCGGCCTGCTGCAACGTCTGCATCCAGAGCTGCCAATCCTCGCCCCCCATCACGGTGACGGTATCGCGGATCTCCTCCGGCGTGGCAGGCGCCAGCGACTGCTGCACCAGAGTATCGCGCTCCAGATCCAACCCCCAGCCGCTGAATGGCTGGCCGGTGGTCTTGAGCACCGAACGCACCTGCGTGCCGTCGGGCAGCACCCGGATGCCGCTCGCCATCGAATAGATCACCAGATCCACCTGCCCCAGCTGCTGACGGATGGTGTCGATGGCCTGCTGACGCATGCCGTCGGAGAAGGCATCACCAATCAGGTTGATGGCGATACGCCCCTCCTGCTCCGCCTCCTTGCGAAACCAGATGTTGTTGTACCAGCCGGCACTGCCCAGCCCCTTGTCAGAGGGGCCACGCTCGAAGGAGATACCAATGGTGTCGGCACCGGCACCAAAGGCGAGTGCAATGCGCGACGCCAGTCCAAACCCGGAGGAGGCACCCAGCACCAGCACCCGCTTGGGGCCGTTGAACGGACCAGCAGCCTTTATCCGTTCGATCTGCTGCTGCACGGCGGCGCGACAGCCGATAGGGTGACAGTTGCGGGCAACACAACCTTGAATCTGGGGATGAATGATCATGGGAAGGCCTCCAAAGAAACTGGCTACAGCATAACCAAATCGAAGGAGATTAACTTGATGCCGGATCGCTATCAGTCAGAAAAGCAGCGGGAGATGAGGCAGAAAAACAAAAGGGAGCACGTGGCTCCCCAAAGCGGTATTCAGATGCTTTTTGTTGTTTTGTGTTCATTGCGAAGCACGGGCCCATCCTATGCCTCTCCCCCCAGATCGGCAAGCCGAGGGGTGTGACCGGCGTCAAACTCTTGTTTAATTTATAGGCAAATAGTGGTTAATAACTGAGTGGCTGACCCTGTGTCACACGTCATTAAACTCATTTAAATCCCAAAACTGTGCCTGAGGCACCATTTTAGTTTCAGCAGAGATTGGTATAGTGGGCTGAAGGATCGGTAAGGAGAACCCCCATGAGTGGAACAACCTATTACAAGCATATTCTGGCCGCGATCGACCTCTCTGAAGACAACCGCAAGGTGATCGACAAGGCGGTGGACAGAGCCCGTTCCAACGGCGCCAAGCTGTCGGTTATCCATGTCGATGTGGACCTCAAGGATCTCTACACCGAGATGATCGATATCGACATCGACAACGTGCAGGATCAGGTGATCGCCGAAGCGAAAGAGAAGCTGGAGGCATTTCTGGCCTCGGTGGACTATCCCATCGAGAAGAAGCTGGTGATATGCGGCGATCTGAGCGAGCGGGTCAATCAGGCGGTCAAGGAGTACGAGATCGACCTGCTGGTGTGCGGCCATCGCCAGAGCTTCTGGAGCCTGCTCACCTCCAGCGCCCGTCAGCTGATGAATACGGTACCCTGCGATCTGCTGGTCGTCCCCTTGCAGAAGTAATGAAACCGGCGTAGTTTGATTTGCTATGAACATGACCGCATTCAATCACAACTACTGGTGGTGCTGCTCCTAAACAGGCGGCACCGCGTTTCTATTCAAGATTTCCCAAAGAAAACACCGTGACCGCCGAGAGGCGGTCAACTGTTTTTATCCCTTTGTCGCCTCCCGGCTCACCCAACTGGAGAGAGTGACATGCACAACCCTGTAATCCTGACTGGCGATCGTCCCACCGGCAAACTGCACATCGGCCACTATGTCGGTTCCCTGCGCCAGCGCGTCGAAGCTCAACACCACTACCGTCAATTCGTGATGATCGCCGATTTGCAGGCGCTGACCGACAACGGCCACAACCCGGCCAAGGTGACCGACAACGTGCTGGAGGTGATGGCTGACTATCTGGCGGTCGGTCTCGACCCGGCCAAGACCACCTTCTGCCTGCAGAGCGCCCTGCCCGCTCTCGCCGAGCTCACCTGCTACTACCTCAATCTGGTCAGCGTCGCCCGGCTTGAGCGCAACCCCACCGTCAAGGCGGAGATCCAGCAAAAAGGGTTTGAACGCACGCTGCCGGCCGGTTTTCTGGTCTATCCGGTCAGTCAGGCCGCCGACATCACCGCCTTTCGCGCCAGCCATGTGCCGGTCGGGGAGGATCAGCTGCCGATGCTGGAGCAGACCAACGAGATCGTCCGCCGCTTCAATTCTCTGGTAGGCAAAGAGGTGCTGACCGAGTGCCAGCCGATCCTGAGCGACACCGGCCGCCTGCCCGGCATCGACGGCAAGGCCAAGATGTCCAAGTCTCTCGGCAACACCATAGAGCTCGGCATGTCGGCGGAAGAGGTCAAACAGGCGGTGTTCGCCATGTATACCGACCCCAACCACCTCAAGGTGAGCGATCCCGGTCAGGTGGAGGGAAATACGGTGTTCGCCTATCTCGATGCCTTCCATCCGGACAAGGCGCTGGTCGCCGAGATGAAGGCCCACTACCGGCGCGGCGGGCTGGGGGACATGCGCTGCAAACAGGTGCTCAATGACTGCCTGCAGACCCTGCTCGCCCCGATGCGGGAGCGCCGTGCCGCGGCCATTGCCGACAAGAAGATGCTGCTGGAGCTGCTCTATCAGGGCACCGAGCAGGCCCGCATCATCACCGATGAGGTATTGGCGGAGGTGAAAGGCGCCATGGGGCTCGACTACTTCGCCAGCATCCGCTGAGCGGGGGTCCCGAGTGCATCGTCGCCGTAGAGGTCGAACACCAGCTGGTGCAGCAGGCTCTTGAACCAGCCGATCGCCTCGTCATGGGCGGTGAGCGGGTGCCCCGCCATCAGGTAGACGATGGGGATGGCGGGGTCTAGCTGGTGCATCCGCAGCGGGTAGTAGCGGCAGAAGTGGCGCCCGATCATCTCGGGCACCACCACCAGATAGCGGCCGGTCGCCATCAGCGGCGGCACCGCCATAAAGCTCGGCAACCGCACGCCCAGCTCCCGCTCCACCCCGAAACGGGCCAGCCAGAGCTCCACCATCGCCTGACTGTGACCCCAGCTGGAGGTGTGGATGTGGGGACGGCTCACCAGCTCGACTGGGGTCAGCACATCGGGCAACTCGCTGCCAAGCGGCGACAGGCAGACCAGCGGGTTGTTGAACCACTCCTCCCGCCACAAGCGAGGTGAGAGGTGATTCGCTCCGGCGAAGCCGATCACCAGATCCAGCTCCCCCTTCTCCAGCTCCCGCTCGTAGTCGCTGTCCGCCAGCTCGCACACCTCAAGCCGACAGTGAGGGGCCTGCCGATGGAGCCTCTCCACCAGCACCGGCACCAGTCCGTGCTCCACCGAGCCCGGGGTGGCGATACGGAAAATCCGCCGTGCGGTAGCGGGATCAAACCCCTTGGCCTGCCGCAATCCCTGCTCCAGCATCGCCAGCGCCTGCCGTACCGGCCCGGCCAGCGCCTTGGCCCGCTCGGTCGGCATCATCTCGCGCCGACTCATCACGAACAGCGGATCATCCAGCGCCACTCGCAGCCGCCCCAAGGCGTGACTGACAGTGGATTGGGACAAATGCAGTCGTTCGGCGGCACGAGTGACATTGCGCTCCTGCATCAGCATGTCGAATACGGCGAGCAGGTTGAGGTCGAGACGGGCGAGCGAGCTATCCATCGATATTAGCCATAGTTAAATGCCAACAATTCATTTTTACCATAGTAACAGATTGCCTAGAATGCGCTGGCTTAATACATCGGAGATTCAAATGCGTAGCTATCTGTTATTGCTGGCCATTGGCCTGCTGTGGGGTTCCCAATTCATTTTCATGCACCAGGCCGTTGCCGAGTTGCCCCCCATTCTGGTGGCTGCCGGTCGTGCCCTGTGCGGCAGCCTGACCCTGGGTTTGCTCTGCCTGTTCATGCGGCTCAAGAGTGAGCACACCCCGTGGCGCACCTATATGCTGATCGCCCTGCTGGATGCCACCATCCCCTTCATCATGGTCGCCTGGGGCCAACAGTATGTGGATAGCGCCATCGCCGCCGTGGTCATGGGTTGTATCCCGTTTGTGACTATTCTGGCTGCACCGCTGTTTATTTCTGGTGAAAGAATCACCAAAACCGGTCTGCTTTCCGTGATCATCGGCTTTGCCGGTGTGCTCACCCTGTTCTGGCCGAAACTCTCCCAGGGCATGAACGCCGGCCTGCTCGGTGCCATGGCCATCCTGCTGGGTGCCAGCTGCTTCGCCATCGGCCTGCTGATGATCAAGCGCTTTGCCAAGGACCATCCGGTCGTGGTCGCCCGCAATATCCTGATCTCCTCGGCAATCCAGTTGCTGCTGGTCGCCCCCTTCATGGTTGATCTCGGCAGCCTGACCCTGCCGAGCACCCAGGCCCTGAGCGCAATTACCGTGCTGGGTACCCTCTGTACCGGTCTGGTCTACTTCCTCTACATGGCGCTGATCCAGAAGGCCGGCCCGACGTTCGCCTCCTTCAGCAACTATCTGGTGCCGCTGTTCGGCGTGATGCTGGGTGCCCTGTTCCTCGGCGAGCAGATCCACCCCACCACAGGTGTTGCTCTGGCCCTGATCCTCGGCTCGGTCGCCATGAACCAGTGGGCGCAACAGCGTCGCATGCAGCGCGAGGTCTCCCTATGTCAGGCATCCTGACCACACTGTGCGGTGGTCTGGTACTGATTGCCGGCTGGCAATATCGCCAGCGGCTGGCCGGGATCCTGGGCCTGCTGATGGTACTGCTGCCCTGGTTCTTCGATAGCAAGCTGCAAGCCATGCTGAGCTATGCCCTGAATGCCTGAAGTCCATCTCTGAATGTGTGACGAGAGTCTATCTCTCCTGTTTTTGGGACTGTTTTAAAAAACCTCCGATTTGTCCCCTGCTACCGGCGCTCTGCGCCGGTTTTTTTTATGCCTGCCAGCCGGCGTCAGATCAGATAGCGATAGCTGAGTCGCTCGTTCTTGCGCGGCCCGGTGATCTGCCAGCTCAGCAGAAAACCGCCGTCGATCTCGGTCAACTCGGCGCTGTAGTGATCCGCCCCGCACAGATGGGGTTCGGCGGTCAGCCAGCGGCCATCCCCCTGCTGCAGCAGCTCGAACAGTGCGACCGGCGCTTCATAACGCAGATGGGAGAGACGGATCCCCCGTTCGCTGCGCTGCCACCAGAAGCAGTTGTGCATGGCGAGTTCCCTGCCATGAGGCGTGGTGTAGCGACCCTGCTCGTTAAACAGCCAGCCCCCCTGATGATCGGTCACCTGCACACGCCCCTCGCCCCGACCATTCCAGTCGGTCGCCGACCCCTCGCCATTGCTGGCGGTAAAGGAAAATGCTCCGACCTGTGGCAATCGCGCCCATAAACGCTGGATTGCCGCTTCCATCTCGGCCATCATAGCCCCCTTAAAATTGACAACTGATGATAAATCAAACACATGAACTACTTGATAGGGGTCACCCTGCTCTGGTCATTCTCCTTCAGCCTTATCGGGGTCTACCTCGCTGGCCAGGTGGATGCCTACTTCTCGGTGCTGACCCGCATCGCCCTCGCCAGTCTGGTGTTTCTCCCCTTCCTGCGCCGCCGCTGGCTGCGCCCCGATCTGGCGGCCAAGCTGATGGCCCTCGGCGCCATCCAGCTCGGCATCATGTATCTCTTCTACTACCACTCCTTCCTGCTGCTGACGGTGCCGGAAGTGCTGGTCTTTACCATCTTCACCCCCATCTACGTCACCCTGCTCCACGATCTGCTGGAGGGGCGCTTCAAGCCCACCTATCTGTGGGGCGCCCTGCTGGCGGTGCTCGGGGCTGCCGTCATCCGCTTCGACGGCCTGACCGAAAGCTATGTGCTGGGATTTATGGTGGTGCAGGGGGCCAACCTCTGTTTCGCCCTGGGTCAGGTGGGCTACAAGGTACTGCTGGCACGGGAGGTGGAGCAACCGCCGCAACTGGCGGTGTTCGGCTGCTTCTATCTGGGGGCGCTGGTGATCGCACTGCCCGCCTGGTGGCTACTGGGCAAGCCGCAATATCCGACGTCAGGGTTGCAGTGGGGTATTCTGCTCTGGCTGGGGGTGGGTGCCTCCGGCCTCGGCTACTTCCTCTGGAACAAGGGGGCGACGCTGGTCACCAGCGGGGTGCTGGCCATCATGAACAATGCGCTCATTCCGGCCGGCTTGCTGGTCAATCTGCTGCTCTGGGGCAAGGATACTGATCTGACCCGACTGACCATCGGCGGCCTGCTGATGCTGGCCTCGCTCTGGGTCTGCCAGCGTGACAAAAGCGGCCAACCCTGACCTCACTCAGCCGACGACGGTGTTGTGCTCCCGTCTGGCCTGACTGTGACAGCTGGCCAGCCGGGCCAGCAGATGATCGAGCTGCTCGCCAGCCTGACTCTGCACCAGCCCGATGCTGACGGTGACCGGCCGCTGTGACAGCAGGCTGGCATCGGCAATCTCGAGGCGCAGCCGCTCGGCGATCTCCAGCGCACTCATCCGCTCGGTCTGGGAGAGCATCAGGATAAAACCGTCCTCATCCCAGCGGGCGAAGGGATCTTCCCGCCGCAGTTCGTGACGTACGATACGCGCCAGCTTGGCCAGCATGGCGTCGCAAGCAGCTTCGCCAAACAATTGCTGGATTTTGGCCATATGATCGACCGAAAACTGCAGCAGACTGAAAGTGCCACTCTCGGTCGCCAGCCGATCCTCCAGCAGTTGCTCGAAGCGGCCACGGCTCTCCAAACCGGTCAGCGGATCGGTGCCATGTCGCTCCTCCACCAGCACGGCTGCGGGATCGAGGTGACGGACAACCCCCAGCAGATAGCCCCGCTCATCGCGACGCATCCGCTCTTCCAGCCGGATGTAGTGACCGTGATGATGCAGAATGCGGTATTCGAGGCGCAGACCGCTGCTGCGGCCGCTCTGGCAGGCGAGCAGGGCATCTTCCAGCCGGGCAACATCGTCGGGATGAACCCGATCCAGCCAGCCGAGATCATCCGGCCAACACTCTCCCAATCCCAACAGGCGCAGGCAGGAGGGATCACGCTGCAGTCCATGTTGGGCTGACCAGCTCCAGATCCCCGCCTCCAGCAGCGCCATGGCATCAGACAGCAGACCCGGATCAAGCCGGACAGTCACATCGACCAAAGGTGTCTTGAGCATTTCCATGGGGCGCCTCGAAACAGGATCTGAATACCTGCTCAATAAGTAACATTGGCGTTCACGCCGAGCAACAGGGTCAGAGTGCTTTTCCCTGATACCCGTTCATCAAGGTCTGCCAGTTCTCCGGTACGAAGTGGAAACTGGTATGCAGTTGAGACTCTTTATTGAATGAACGGAGCAAGCGTTCCAGATTGGCCTTCTGCCACTCGCCGGGGGAGCGGATCGCCCCCTTGTCAAAATCGATCACCCACACCTTGCCCTCTTTATCGAGCAGCAGGTTGTGGCTGTTGAGATCGGCGTGATAGACCCCGGCATCGTGCAGCTGGCGCACCGTCTGGCCTATCTTGTGCCACACCTCGGTCGCCACCGGCCCCTGCTTGAGCAGCGCCACCATATCCTTGGCACCGCGAATTCGCTCAATCAGGATATCGGCACGATAGAATGGGCCCTGTTTGACCATGCGGGCACCAAACGGACGCGGCACCGGCAACCCCAGCTCACACAGCTTGGCCAGCAGGGTGTATTCGGCCATGGCACGGCTCGACTCGACCCCTTCGAACCAGAAGCGATCCCGCACCACCTTGCCCACCATGCCGCCGCGATAGTAGTGGCGCAGCACCAGATGGCGGGACTCATCCTTGACGAACCAGGTCACTCCCCGTCCGATGGAGGTCCCTACCACCTGACGGTTGTTCTGCCACCAGGCAGGATCGAATAACTGGGGAGAAGGGTCGCGAAAGGCCCCTTCGGCATACCAGCAGATCTGGTTGTGTTCGGTCTGTACTCGCATCGTGGAGATCCCGCTCGGTGGGTCATGGATCGCAATTTTTCAATTGGCGATGAGGCTGCCGCTCTGGCATGCCCGCAATAGTGGCCTTTAATCAACGACGTGCAGAGACAGGTCATGGCGCTGGGCCCGGCCTATCCTGGCTGACGATTGTGCGCAATTTTACAATCCAGAGGGGAGTTTGCATAATGCCATCCACCCTTTTTGCCAGCCGTGCGCCACAACATGCCGCTATTTCAAACGCCCCCCTCCTCCATCTGCATCCTGCGGCTCTCCGCCATCGGGGATTGCTGCCACGCACTGGCACTGGTGCGCGTCATCCAGCGGGAGTGGCCACAGACCCGTATCACCTGGATCACCGGCAAAATCGAGGCAACCCTGTTTGCCGATCTGCCCGGCGTCGAGTTGATTCCCTTCGACAAGAGCAAGGGATGGCGCGGCTATCGCGATCTCTGGCAGACCCTCAAGGGACGCAAATTCGATGCCCTGCTCCACCTGCAGGCAGCGATGCGAGCCAGCATCGCCACCCTCGGCATCAGCGCCAAGGTCAAACTCGGGTTTGATCGGGAACGGGCCAACGACGGCCAGTGGCTGTTCACCAACCACAAGGTGCCTTCGCCTGCCTCCCCCCATGTGCTGGACGGTTTCCTCGCTTTCGCCAAAGAGCTCGGCATCCAGGATCTGACCCCGGATTGGCAGCTGCCCATCAGCGCCGAACATCAGGCGTGGGCAAGGGAGAAGATTGGCGGCAAACCGACCCTGCTGATCTGCGCCGCCGCCAGCAAGGCCTTCAAGAACTGGACGGCCGCAGGCTATGCCGCGCTGGCGGATCACGCCGCCAGCAAGGGCTTTCAGGTCTATCTCTGTGGCGGGCCGGCCAAACTGGAGCGGGATCTGGCTGCCGACATCCAGCGCTTAAGCCAGAGCAAGCCGGTCGATCTGGTGGGGCAGACCAACCTCAAGCAGCTGCTGGCGCTGATTGGCGAGGCGAGGCTGGTACTGGCCCCCGATACCGGCCCCACCCATATGGCCACCATAGTGGGCACGCCGGTGATCGGTCTCTATGCCCACCACAATCCGGCCCGCACCGGCCCATATCTCTGCCGCGACTACGTGGTCAGCGTCTATCAGGAGCTGGTCGAGCAGGAGACCGGCAAGCCGCTGGCCGAATTGAGCTGGCGCACCCGCCTCAAGGATCCGGAGGCCATGCGAAAAATCACCAGCGAGCAGGTGATCGCCGCCTTCGATCGGCTCTGTGCCGATCGTCAGCTGCCGTAGTGACAGGGCACCTCGGGAATTCCGAGCCATCAGGCAGGGATAACCTGATAGCCTCTGCCCTCAGCCAAAGGCACAATGCAGGCTGATGTGGGTTACGCTTCCGCAGCAAGCTACGAATACTTTGATCGGCTGGAATATGATTCCGGCCGTTTTTTTATTCGCCGCATTCTGGTAAAATTCGCCGCCTTTACATCCTTCTGACTCAAGAATTTTCCGCGTTTTGCGTTTGGCTGTCTCCCTTTCGGGCACAAGACGGCAGTCTCTGCTACAACCAAAACAGCGGTTTCGATTAAAGGTAATAATATGGCGCAACAAGGCACTCTCTATATCATCTCTTCTCCGAGCGGCGCTGGTAAATCCAGTCTGCTCAATGCCTTGCTGACCCAACATAACGCTGCGGGCAAGATGCAGCTGTCGGTTTCCCACACCACGCGCGCCACCCGCCCGGGCGAAGAGCACGGCGTACACTACCACTTCGTTCAGGTGGAAGAGTTCAAGGCGCTGATCGAGCGTGGTGATTTTCTGGAGTGGGCCGAAGTGTTCGGCAACTACTACGGCACCTCCCGCGCCGCCATCGAAGCCAGTCTGGCCAAGGGGATCGACGTATTCCTCGACATCGACTGGCAAGGTGCCCGCCAGATCCGCGAGCAGATGCCGACCAAATCCATTTTCATCCTGCCCCCCAGCCGCGAAGAGCTGGAGCGCCGCCTGATTGGGCGCGGTCAGGACAGCGCCGAAGTGATTGCCGGCCGAATGGCGAAAGCCATTGCCGAAATGGTGCACTACGACGAGTATGACTATGTCATTATCAACGAAGACTTCGAGCAGGCGCTGTTCCAGCTCAGGTCCATTATTGAGTGCCAACGGCTGGAGATGCGTCACCAGCAACAGGCTCAAAAAAACTTGCTGCAACAGCTACTGGCAGAGTAAGCCAAAAACAAGTAAACTTTTGCGTCATTTTTAAACACTGCTTTTCTAAATACAGAAAGCCCAAACACTGGAGTCCTGCATGGCACGCGTTACTGTAGAAGATGCTGTAAAACAGGTAGGTAACCGTTTTGACCTGGTGCTGGTCGCCGCGCGCCGCGCTCGTCAAATCGCGGTACAAGGCAAAGATCCCCTGGTCGACGAAGAGAACGACAAGCCGACTGTGATCGCCCTGCGTGAGATCGAGCTGGGTCTGGTGAACAATCAAGTGATGGACACCCAGGACCGCTACGAACAGCAAGAGCAGGAAGCCGCCGAGCTGGCTGCCGTTGCTGCCATCGCCGAAGGCCGCGGTTAAGTTATTCCTCCGGTTGGCACCCGCCCGGGTGCCGACTGTTCATCCCCATTTACAACCGCTCGAAAACCTCGCAAACTCAGGGCTATACCCTCAATTCCACGAATTGCCGTTTCACCGCTGCGGGGACTGTCTTGTATTTATTTGAAAACCTTAAAGAAATAGCCAGTTCCTACCTGCCGCCAGAGCAGGTTGAGAAGCTCAAGCAAGCCTATGTGGTGGCCCGTGATGCCCACCAGGGTCAGATGCGTTCCAGTGGCGAACCCTATATCACCCACCCTGTTGCCGTTGCCCGGATTCTGGGTGACATGCGCCTCGATCATGAAACCCTGATGGCCGCCGTGCTGCACGACGTCATCGAAGACACCTCTGTCACCAAGGCCGATCTGGCCGAACAGTTTGGCAATGCGGTTGCAGAACTGGTGGCCGGGGTCTCCAAGCTCGACAAGCTGAAATTTCGCGATCGCAAAGAGGCGCAGGCCGAGAACTTCCGCAAGATGGTGATGGCAATGACCCAGGATATCCGGGTCATTCTGATCAAGCTGGCCGACCGCACCCACAACATGCGCACCCTGGGCTCCCTGCGCCCTGACAAACGCCGCCGCATCGCCCGGGAAACCCTCGAAATCTTCGCCCCCATCGCCAACCGCCTCGGTATTCACACCATGAAGAACGAGCTGGAAGAGCTGGGTTTCGAGGCGCTCTATCCCATGCGATCCCGCGTGTTGCGCGAATCGGTGCGCCGCGCCCGTGGCAATCGCCGCGAGATCATCGACTCCATCCAGAGCGAAATCAGCGGTCGCCTGAAAGAAGCGGGGATCGAGCATCAGGTCAGTGGCCGCGAGAAGAATCTCTTCTCCATCTACAACAAGATGGAGAAAAAAGAGCTGCAATTTCATGAGGTAATGGATATCTACGCCTTTCGTGTCAAGGTGAAGGACATAGATACTTGTTACCGGGTGCTGGGGCAGATGCACAGCCTCTACAAACCGCGCCCCGGCCGCTTCAAGGATTACATCGCCATCCCCAAGACCAACGGCTACCAGTCGCTGCACACCTCTCTGGTGGGGCCGCACGGGGTACCGGTCGAGGTGCAGATCCGCACCGAGTTCATGGACCAGATGGCCGACAAAGGGGTTGCCGCCCACTGGGCCTACAAGCAGGATGGCGACAGCTCGGGCACCACTGCCCAGATCCGCGCCCAGCGCTGGATGCAGAGCCTGCTGGAATTGCAACAGAGCGCCGGCAGCTCGTTTGAATTTATCGAAGGGGTCAAGACCGACCTGTTCCCCGACGAGATCTACGTGTTCACGCCGGAAGGACGCATCATGGAGCTGCCCGCTGGCGCCACGCCGGTGGACTTCGCCTACACGGTGCACACCGATATCGGCCATGCCTGCGTCGGTTCGCGGGTCGACCGCCACCCCTACCCGCTCAGCAGCCCGCTGCACTCGGGCCAGACGGTGGAGATCATCACGGCGCCGGGCGCTCGCCCCAACGCGGCCTGGCTCAACTTCGTGGTGACCACCAAGGCACGCTCCAAGATCCGCCAGTTCCTCAAGAACCTGCGTACCGAAGAGTCGGTGGTGCTGGGTCGCCGCCTGCTCAACCATGCTCTGGGCGCCAAGAATATCGAAGACATTCCCGAACCGCGCATCAAACAGGTGCTGGCCGATACCAAGCACGAAAATCTGCAGGGGCTGCTGGCCGATGTGGGCCTCGGCAATGCCATGAGTGTCATGGTGGCGCGCCGCATGCTGGGGGATGAACTGCCGCCGGAAGAGCAGCCCAAAACCAGCAGCAAGAAGATGCCGATCAAGGGTGCCGACGGCATGCTGGTCACCTTCGCCAACTGCTGCCGTCCGATCCCGGGGGATGCCATTATCGCCCACATCAGCCCGGGCAAGGGTCTGGTGATTCACCAGGAAGCCTGCCGCAACATCAAGGGCTACAGCAAGGAGCCGGACAAGTACCTGCCGGTGCAGTGGGAAGTGGACAAGGAGCAGGAGCAGGAGTTCCGCACCGGTATCAGCATCGAGATCGTCAACCATCAGGGAGCGCTGGCCGAGCTGGCCAACGTGATTGCCGCCACCGGCGCCAATATTCACGCCATCAGCACCGAAGAGAAGGATGGCCGGGTCTATCAGGTCAGCCTGCTCATCACCACCAAGAGCCGCATCCACCTGGCCAACATCATGCGCAAGATCCGCGTGATGCCCAACGTGCTCAAGGTGAGCCGACAGAAGAACTGAACACAGGCGGCGCAAGCCGCCTGCTGCTTTTATTGAGACAAGCCATGACCCCCGAACGCTTCAAGCGCATCACCGACATGCTGGCCCAGCGTCAGCTCGATTTGACCGTCTGTATGGAAGAGGTACACAAACCTCACAATCTGGCCGCCATCGTGCGTACCGCCGATGCCATCGGCATCCACCGGGTACACGCCGTCTGGCCCAAAACCTGGATCCACAAGCGCAAGGGCACCGCCCGCGGCAGCCAGAACTGGGTGGATGTAAAACTGCACCCGGATATCGGCACAGCCGTTGCCGAGCTTAAAGCCTCCGGCATGCAGATCCTGGCGACTCACCTCTCCGACAGCTCCGTCGATTTTCGCGCCATCGACTACACCAAACCAACCGCCATTCTGGTGGGCCAGGAGAAGCACGGCATCGGTGAAGAGGCGCTGGCGCTGGCCGATCACCATATCGTCATCCCCATGGTGGGCATGGTGCAGTCCCTCAACGTCTCGGTGGCTGCCGCCGCCATCCTCTACGAGGCGCAGCGCCAGCGCGAGCTGGCCGG
>NZ_JBFODN010000127.1:0-18179 GCF_040908345.1 Aeromonas sp. R3-1 | reverse complement strand
GCGAGTAATCGCGCTGTGTCCGTTTCACACCTTGTCCCATCGGGCTCTCCATTTATTGGGGGGAAAGGTGTAAACCATATTCAGGACGGGACATGACAATAAAAAAAGCCGGCATGAAGCCGGCTTTTGCGTGATGGCTGCCCGTTAGTGGGAAGTGGCGCCAGAGGCACCCAGCCCGGTTTGGGAGCGAACGAACTGCGGCAGGAACTTGGCATGCTCGTCGGCGGCGTTCTGGGAGCTGTCGGTGATGGAGAAGAACCAGATCCCGACGAAGGCCAACCCCATGGAGAAGAGGGCAGGGTATTCGTAGGGGAAGATGGCCTGGGCATGGCCCAGCACTTTCACCCACACGGTCGGGCCCAGGATCATCAGGGTTACGGCGCTCACCAGTCCCAGCCAGCCACCATAGACGGCGCCACGGGTGGTCAGGCGTGACCAGAACATGGAGAGGAACAGTACCGGGAAGTTGCAGCTGGCGGCGATGGAGAAGGCCAGACCCACCATGAAAGCGATGTTCTGCTTCTCGAACAGGATCCCCAGACCAATGGCAACCACACCCAGTACCAGAGTCGTCATCTTGGAGACGCGCAGTTCATCGGTCTCGTTGGCCTTGCCCTTCTTCAACACACTGGCATAGAGGTCATGGGAGACCGCAGAGGCGCCGGCCAGTGTCAATCCGGCGACTACCGCCAGAATGGTGGCAAATGCCACGGCAGAGATGAAGCCGAGGAACAGACTTCCACCCACTGCATCAGCCAGGTGGACGGCTGCCATGTTGGTGCCGCCCAGCAGGGCGCCGGTGGCATCCTTGAAGGCCGGATTGGTGCTCACCAGCAGGATGGCGCCAAAACCGATGATGAAGGTGAGGATGTAGAAGTAGCCGATAAAGCCAGTGGCGTAGAACACCGATTTACGCGCCTCTTTGGCATCGCTCACGGTGAAGAAGCGCATCAGGATATGGGGCAGACCCGCGGTACCGAACATCAATGCCAGACCGAGCGAGATGGCGGAGATGGGGTCGGAGACCAGCCCGCCCGGGCTCATGATGGCGGAGCCTTTCTCGTGCACTTTGACCGCTTCGCTAAACAGGGCGCCGATGTCGAAGTTGACCGATTTCATGACCATGATGGCCATGAAGGACGCCCCAGAGAGCAGCATCACTGCCTTGATGATCTGCACCCAGGTAGTGGCCAGCATGCCGCCAAACAGCACGTAGAGCACCATCAGGATACCGACCAGCACCACGGCCACATGGTATTGCAGGCCAAACAGCAGCTCGATCAGTTTGCCGGCACCGACCATCTGGGCAATCAGGTAGAGGGCGACCACCACCAGCGAACCGCAGGCGGAGAGGGTGCGCACCTCAGTTTGCTTGAGACGGTAGGAGGCGACATCGGCAAAGGTATATTTGCCAAGGTTGCGCAGCCGCTCGGCGATCAGGAACAGAATGATGGGCCAGCCCACCAGAAAACCGATGGAGTAAATCAGGCCATCGTAGCCGGAGGTGTAGACCAGCGCGGAGATCCCGAGGAAGGAGGCGGCGGACATATAGTCACCGGCGATGGCCAGACCATTCTGGAAGCCGGTGATACGGCCACCGGCCGCATAGTAGTCGGAAGCCGAGCGGTTGCGCTTGGAGGCCCAGTAGGTGATGAACAGGGTGGCGGCCACAAAGACCACGAACATCACGATGGCCGATACATTGAGGGGTTGGCGTTGTACTTCGCCGGTCAGCGCATCCGCTGCCAGCAGGGGGGAGGAGGCCAGTGAGGCCAACAGCAGCCACTTGCCTTTCATGCTTTTTGCGCTCATGACTGCACTCCCTTGAGGATCTTCTGATTCAGCTCGTCAAACTCGCCGTTGGCCCGAAACACATAGATGCCGGTCAACACGAAGGAGGAGAGGATCAGTCCTACCCCGACCGGAATGCCACGGGTGACGGTGGTGCTGTCGCTGAGCGGGGTGCCCAGCCAACCGGGGGCAAAGGCGATGAGCAGAATAAACGCCAGGTAGAGTCCCAGCATCAGAGCCGAGAGGGCCCAGGCAAAACGCTGGCGCTTGGCGACCAGCTCCTGGAAGTTGGGATCTTGCTGGATCCTCAGATAGCTTTGCTGTTCCATTGCAGTTCTCCATGACATGAGTGTCAGCGGTGGATGGGGTAACCCCGACGAGCAGGCAATCTGCTCATGTAAGCAAAATGTGAATTAAATGTTATTTCTCGACAATTAGACTTTGGGATAAGTGAGCGGCGAGCCGCAGGTCAGGCGCAGGTAGATGAGCGCGGCCGTGGTGGCATCGGCAAGGGCATCGTGGGCGGGCAGGGATGGCAGTTCAAGGTGGCTACAGATGGCACTCAAGTGGAGGTCAATGGCCGCATCGGGATAGCGGCGATAGAGGTGGTCGTGATAGAGCTGGCTCACCTCGATCCCTCGCTGGGGCAGGGTCAATCCCCACAATTTCTGGCAGGCGAGATTGAGAATGCGCAGGTCGTAGGCGATGTGATAGCCCACCAGTTCACGGGGGCCGATAAAGTCGAGCAGCAGGCGCAGCGCGGCTTCCAGCTCCATCCCCTGTTGCAGATCCTGATGGCGCAGACCGTGGATCACCACAGATTGGCTGGTCAGGCTGGCCGGTGGCTGTACCTTGATGGCGAGGGCCTCGCCGGTCAGCAGCCGGTTGCCCTGAATGCGCACCGCCCCGATGGAGACGATCTCGGCCTGCTCGGGATCGAGACTGGTGGTCTCGAAATCGAGGGCGATCCGTTCATCTTCCAGTGGGGTGGCAAAGAGCGGCGCGAACTCGCCCGTTCGGAACGCACGGCCATACCAGTAGCGTCGAACGCGGCTCAACATGGCTATTGTCTCAGACGAAAGTGCAAGGTGAGCCACTGCTGGAACTTCTTAACCTGATGCAGCGCCTGACGCAACAGATCCCGCTCGCTGTGGCTAAGCTCGCTTGTCTGCACCCGACTATTGCCCCCCTTGAGCTGGCTGCGCAGCCTAAGCCGGATAAAGAGCCGGAACGCCTCTGCCAGATTGCTGCCATAGTCGGCACTGAGCCGATCGGCGGCCACCAGCGCATCGATACGCCCCAGGGTTGAAGTCTCCAGAATGCCTGCCTCAAGGGCCAGCATCCGGATGCCGTGCACCAGCGAGAACAGGCCGCCCCGCTTCAGATCCAGCCCTTCCGGTGGCTGCTCCAGCCTGCCAAAGAGGGTGAGGGGGGCATGAAAAGCTACTGCCGGTCGCACCATCTCCGCCAGCAGATCCCGTCTGTCCGCCAACTGCTCGCGCAGCGCTCTGGCAACCGGCAGATGGAGCTGTCGATCCCCCGCGATGGGGTGAGCATCGGCCAAGGTGGCGAGCCAGAGTAGCTCATCCTCTTTTGCCGTGGTGCAGGCGCTGGCAATAGCGCTTTGCCACTCGCAGCCTGTTTTTACCCAGGCCGGATTGTTCACCATCACCTGCCCGGGGCAGAGGGGGTAGCCGAGGCGCTCCAGCAGGGCGCTGAATTCGGCCAGATCGGCTGTCTGGGTGGGCCATGTCAGCCCCTCTGGCAGGATCAGGGCGTTGTCCTGATCGGTTTTGAGGATCTGCTCGCCGCGCCCCTCCGAGCCCAGCATCAGCAGGCAAACCTTATCCTGCACCTCGGGGGGGATCACCAGCGCAAAGGCTTTGGCGATCAGCTGCTCGTTGATAGTGGCGATGAGCTTCATCAAAAAGGCGGTGTGGATCCCCTGGGCAAACAGGGAGCGGGTCAATTGTTGCTGTTCGCGGGCCACCGCCTCCAGCGCCGGCAGGCTGTCGGCTCGGGCGATACGCAACGTCAGCACGTGGGAGTGGGTAGAGAAGAGCCCCAGCACCTGAGTCAGTTGCAGGATCCCCGCCACCTCATTGCCGCGCCACACCACCAGTCGCTTGATGCGATGGCGGGTCATCAGCAGCAGGGCATCAAACAGATAGCTCTCCAGCGGCAGACCAATCAGGGGCGTGGGGGTCAGCACCGAGAGGGGGGCCGTCAGCGGCAATCCCTTGAGGGTCAGGGCGTGGAGCAAGGTCTTGCGGGTTGCCAGCGTGAGGGAGCCGTCGTGGGCCGGGTAGAGCAGGCAATCGGTTCCCTTGCTCACCATGGCTTCGGTCGCCGCCAGCAGTGACAGCTTGCTGTCGACGATAAGCGGTGCCTGCAGGTGGCCGGGTTCGATGCGGGTCAGGATAAATTCCGCCAGATTCTTCTGACCCAGCTGTTCGCGCTGCTCTTGCTGGCGCTGACGCTCGGCCAGATTGGCGGTGAAGTAGCTGGCAAACTGCGGATCCTGCTCACAGAGCGACAGAAAGGTGTGGCGAGGGATGAGCTGACAGAGGCTATCTTCCAGCGCGGTGAAGCGGTGGCGGCAGCGGCCGTCAAACTGGGCGCGCACATCGAACAGATCATCGACCCCGTAATCACCAAACTGGTGGTGAGGGGCAGACTCTTCCACCGCCCCCTTGATGATGAGATAGAGGCCGGGAGGCTCGTCCCCCTCTTTTAGCAGCAGATCCCCGGCCCGAAAATAGCAGAGCGAGAGGTGACGGGAGAGTCGCTCGCGCGCCTCCTCATCCAGTCGGTCGAACGGTGGTCTGGCAAAATTGAACAGGGTTGACATGACAGCGTCCTCTGCTGGCTTGCGGCACTCATGCAGCTCCCAGTGTGACAAAGGGAGGGGGAGGCGACCAGCCGACTTTAGTCTCAGCTGTACCGCCTGTTCACACTCTGATAACGTGGTGGTATGACCAGTGAGTCAGTTTCAGGGATCAAGGAGAGGATAAGGGAGATGGAAAAACCAAGGATCAAGTGCGAGATCCACGACGGGATTGCCGAAGTGATGTTGACTCGGGGGGATAAACTCAATGCGCTGGATCGCGCCATGTTCAGTGCCATCGATGAGACATTGACGCAACTCGCTCAGCACAAGGGGCTGCGGGCGGTGATCCTGCACGGCGAGGGGCGGGCCTTCTGCGCCGGGCTGGATGTGAAATCCATGCTGAGACAGCCGGTGGCGGCGCTCGATATCCTCAAGCGTGAAGCAGACGAGGCGACCAATCTGGCCCAGCGGGTTGCCTATGGCTGGCATCAGCTGCCTGTGCCGGTGATTGCGGTGACCCAGGGAGTCTGTTTTGGCGGTGGCTTGCAGATTGCGCTCGGGGCCGATTTTCGCTTCAGCACCCCCGATTGCCGCTTCTCGGTGATGGAGATCAAGTGGGGCATCATTCCCGACATGAGTGGCAGCGTCACCATGCGCAACCTGATGGGAGTGGATACCGCCATGGAGCTGGCCATGAGCGGGCGCGAGCTGGATGCCGTCGAAGCCAAAGCTCTCGGGATGGTGAGTCGGGTCTGCGCCGATCCGCTGGTGGAGGCACGAGAGTTTGCCCGCACCCTTATCACCAAGTCGCCGGATGCACTGGCGGGGATCAAGCAGCTTTACAGCCAGGCCTGGGCCCGCAGCGATGAGGCGATGCTCAAAGAGGAAACTCGGCTGCAAAAGCAGATCCTGGGACGACCCAATCAGTGGCGGGCTACCCTTAACAGCCTGTTTCGCTGGCGGCTGCCCTTCGGGCCTCGCCGCAATGCGCTTTGAGCTGGGTATTAGCCATGGCTGCCTTGGTGCCGAAGTAGTCGACGGTTAATTCAGTTTTCATGCTCACTTCAATGTTCTGCTTGCTGAACGGGGTTCAAATGACTTAATCTTACGTGAAGTTAAATAGTCTGGACTTTTGGGTTAAGCACTTTAGGCTGAAAATTGTTTAGATTACTGAACTATGAAAAGTGAACGCATTAGAGAACTCAGGAAAAAACATGGACTTACCCAGCAAAAGCTGGGTGAACTCATTGGTGTAAAAAAGTCATCCATTTCTCAGTGGGAGAACGATGAGCACTCTCCCAGTGGCGACAACTTGGCCCAGTTATCCAAGGTGTTTGGAGTGTCCGCACATTGGCTTGCTACGGGGAAGGGCTCCCCTGAGCTTTTGAACGTGGAACCTGCAGTGATCCCGCAAGGTAACAGGGTTCCGATCCTCAGTTATGTCCAGGCCGGTAACTGGCGCGAGATGTGCGAGCAGGCAACCACCTTCGATGGCAATGTCGAATATGTATCGGCCGGGGGAGAGATAGGCCCTTACGGCTTTGGCCTGTGGTTGCGCGGTGATTCCATGTTGCCGCAGTTCAAAGAAGGGGATCTCATCATCGTTGATCCTGATGAGTCACCCCAGCCAGGGGATTACGTCGTGGCCAAGAACGGCAGCGACGAGGCCACATTCAAAAAGTACCGGCCCCGCGGCATAGACGAGAGCGGCCTAGAGGTGTTTGAACTGGTTCCCCTCAATGACGATTATCCCACCATGCACTCCGACCGGCAGCACATCCAGATCATCGGTGTGATGGTAGAACACAGATCTTATAGAAAAAGACAAACAGGGCGCTAATGCGCTCTGTTTTTGTATCCGTTGCCAGCTTAGAGCCACGCCAAGACGAAAATAACATTGGACGACATGCTTGAGCGGTAGAGACGTTTTAGGGAGAAAACATGCCAGAGTTCAATGATGTGCCAATGTCATTTGGTTACAAGCGTAATAAACAAAAAGCGTTGATCAGCCTCCACGGTATCTTGAGCGGTCTAACTGCCGACCAACGCCTTAATGGCACTGAAATACTCTTTATGGCCACTTGGTTGAAATCGGATTCCGAGTTCAAAAAAGATGGCGATTTCCTCGATATTCAAGATCTCATCCATGACGTTCTCGAAGACGGTGTCATCACGTCAGATGAAAAAGAAGACCTGCTGAGCCTGCTCAATGATGTGTTGCAATATAACGAAATTGAGCACGACAACATGGATGCGTTAGTCAACATGTTGCTTGGTTTTCTACAAGGCATCAGTGCCGATAGCAATATCGTAGAACAAGAAGTGATGGCACTTAGCTCGTTACTGCTCAAGCATCGTGACTTGCTGGCCTCATGGCCGGGTAGCCTGCTATTCAATCGCCTCAACGATATTCTGGCAGATGGCAAGATTTCTGACGAGGAGCGTGAAGACCTGCTGGAGTTGGTCAAACAGATCTCTGGTCAGCGCTTTACTGAATCTGGCCTCGCAGCGGGAATGGCCACAGAGTATTTTGCCGACGGCAATGTGATGAGCATCCAAGGCAAAACAGTCTGCTTTACTGGTAAGTTCCTTTCCGATACCCGCCACAATCTGGAACAACAAGCCAAATTACTAGGTGCAGAACCAGCGAAAGCGATTACCAAAAAGGTAAATGTGCTGATAGTTGGGAGTCTTGCTAGCCGAGATTGGATGTTTACCAGCCACGGACGCAAGATAGAAGCTGCAATTAAAGCGAAGGAAGAAGGACAGGATATCCAGATCATCAATGAAGAAGATTGGATTCGGATTGCATCAGAGCCTCTTTAAATAATTTATAGAAAATTTTTTAATAAAAATCTGCGTTGCAATTAAATAAGGTGAGAAAAATGGCAGAGCAATGTGAGTGTAAAAATAGAAAAAAATGAGTACTCGGGAGTGGGTAATGGTATGTGTGCTCATAGTCCTGATTCAACTGCTTCTGCATTATTGGACTACTGAGTCGATGAATAGTGGTGAAGTTTTGGCATATGTATCATTTGCGGGAACAATAGTTTCAATAATATTGGCTGTTTTGGCAATCATATATTCATTTGTTCAGACCCAATCACAACAAGCAACCTCTGAATCTATATCAAGAGAGATTTTTAGATTGACAGATATCACAACCCACATAGATGCAACCTCAAAAGATGTGACGCATGTGGTTACTCAACTTCCTATAGTTTTAGAAAAATTTTCTTCTCTCCCTGATATAGTGTCTGGTGAAGTGAAAAGTATGATGTCAGATATTAGTTTGTCTAACAAAACCCTGCATGAAAAGACAGATTTATTGAAATCTGAAATAATGGGTAAATTAGAGCGCGTTAATGAGGTGTCACCAGAAACAAAAATTCTTACTCATGATGAAGATTTGCCTTATTTTACTAAAATAATATATGATGTTCCTGCATTTGTATTGGCTAGTTATCTTTTGTTCACTAAAAGTAACCATGTTGAGCTAAGTGAGAGAGCCTTTGAAACGTTACCTGCTGAACATGCAAACACAATCGTGTATTTATTATATAAGGCTGATGCAATGAATGAGTCATATTATATGTTAAGTGCTTTAAAGAAATATGAAACAGGCGGCTATATATTTAATGATGATGAAAAAAGAAAGGAAATTACTGGGATGGTAAAGAAATTATATTGCGTATACGCGGATAGGCTTGAGTCTATTGTTAACGTGAACCACTTTGATGAACAAGTAGTCAAATACTTACTGAGTTTATTCAAAGAAGCTGGCTATAATGCTAAGAATGTTAAAGTTGAATGGGGTATCGAATGAGTTTATGTTGAGTTCGCTATCATATAAAATTTATTTGAAATGTAAATGTACGCCCCATTAAAATAAGTGATCCCCTAAGTTATTTATATATGGTAGTTACCTTGTTAAAGGAAGAGTCAATAAGAAGATGGCTCTTCCATTTGATTCTTCAATTTTTTAACTTTCCCACCAAAACTTCGATAATATGCAACTCCTCCAAATATTATAATGTATGCAGGTATTCGAGTTGAACAATGATTTTTCGAATTGAGCGCTGTGTAAAATCACTGTTTCCTGATGGAGGTCGGATTAGATCGGGAGGGCATGGTTGGGAGCTGTGTCGATGTGTGAGTCGTAAGGCACGTTGAGAGCCTTCCAGTATAAGGAGGAACGATGAGCATCAAGTCCACGCCTGAGGGATACCTAGTTGATATCCGTCCGCAGGGGAGGGAAGGGAAGCGGATCCGCAAGCGCTTCAAGACCAAGTCCGAGGCGCAGCAGTTTGAGCGCTGGGTGATCGCCACCGAGCACAACAAAGAGTGGGTGGAGCGCCCGGCAGATAACCGGACGCTCTCCGAGCTTATCGAACTCTGGTGGCGCTACCACGGCCAGACTCTGAAGTCGGGAGTAAATGCCATTACCCGATTGCGCAAATTGGATGCCGCGTTGGGCTATCCGCAGGCTCGGCAAATAAACCGCCTGCTGGCAGCACTGACAGGTGACAACCAGAAGGTGGTCAAGTTGTGTCTGGCTACAGGGGCCCGCTGGAGCGAGGCGACTGGGCTGCGACGGGATGATGTGATTGCCAGCCGGGTGACCTACATCAACACCAAGAACGGCAAGAACAGGACTGTACCCATCTCGGCCGCCTTGGCGAAAGAGATCACCCTGGGTATTCATCGTGGCCTCTTATTCAAAGACGTTGACTATCTGCTGGTGCGTGATGTGATCAAGCAAGTTGCACCAGATCTACCTGCAGGGCAGGCGGTTCATGTGCTGCGCCATACGTTCGCTTCTCACTTCATGATGGCGGGTGGCAATATCCTGGCACTGCAAAAAATTCTGGGGCATCAGAACATTCATCAGACCATGACTTATGCCCACTTTGCACCGGATTATCTGAATGATGCGGTCCGCTTCAACCCGCTAGAAAACCATCTTCAACCAGCTTGATCTTCCCTGAGAATGGGCGTGGAAAAGTGTCCACATTTTGCCAATTTTGGTGTCTTTTCACGTCCCAAAGTGTCCCCTTGTGTGGCACTCAACTCCTTGATTTTTATGTAATACATTGAAGTTAAAGAAATAAAGATGGCAGCCGAGGCTGCCATTTTTATTGATGTCTTATGTCGTTCTGGTTCAGGAGGTCTTGCGATCCTGATCCGGCTCGAACTGATGGCCCGATTTCTCCCGCTCCAGGTTCTCTTCGGAGCGTTTGCCCACCCAGTAATCGGCGTTCTTGATGCCGAGCTTCTCCGGGTGGAATACGGGGTCAATACCTTGTGCCTGCTGCGCTTCATAATCCTTCAGACAGGTGAAGGCGGTCTTTTGCAGCAGCAGGATGGCGATGATGTTGAGCCATGCCATCAGGCCAACCCCGATATCACCCATGCCCCACGCCAGATCTGCAGTCTTGACGGTGCCGTAGACAGTGGCAGCCATCAGCGCAATCTTCAGCAAGAAGGTGAGCCAGGGGCGATTTATCTTGCGGTTGATGTAGGCGATGTTGGTTTCGGCGATGTAGTAGTAGGCAACGATGGTGGTGAACGCGAAGAAGAACAGCGCGATGGCCACGAAAATGCTGCCAAAGCCCGGCATCATGCTCTCCATGGCGGTCTGCACGTAGCCCGGGCCTGCTGCGATACCGGCAATACCCGTGTAGATGGCAGCGCCGTCCGGCCCTTGTACGTTATAGAGGCCGGTGATCAGCAGCATAAAGCCGGTGGCGGAGCAGACGAACAGGGTGTCGATATAGACGGAGAACGCCTGCACCAGACCCTGTTTGGCCGGGTGGCTCACTGCCGCCGCAGAGGAGGCGTGCGGTCCGGTACCCTGACCCGCTTCGTTGGAGTAGACCCCGCGTTTTACCCCCCACATGATGGCCAGACCCAGAATGGCACCGAAACCGGCATCCAGACCGAAGGCGCTCTTCCAGATCAGCAGGATCACGCCCGGCAGCTGGCCGATATTGAGGGCGATGATGACGCAAGCCACGATGATGTAGCCCAGCGCCATAAAGGGCACCACGGTACTGGCGAAGCTGGCGATACGCTTGACGCCGCCGAAGATAATAAAGCCGAGCAGCAGCGCCAGACCGGCGGCGGTGACGTTCGGATCAATATTAAAGGCGGTCTGCAGGCTGGAGCCGATGGAGTTGGCTTGCACCCCCGGCAGCAGCACGCCGCAGGCGAAGACGGTAGCGATGGCGAAGGTCCAGGCGTACCACTTCATGCCAAGCCCTTTCTCGATGTAGAAGGCCGGGCCGCCGCGGTATTCGCCGTTGATCTTCTCTTTGTAAACCTGACCCAGGGTGGACTCCACGAAAGCAGAGCTGGCGCCGAGGAAGGCGACCATCCACATCCAGAACAGGGCGCCCGGGCCACCGAAGGTGATGGCGGTGGCCACACCGGCGATGTTACCGGTACCCACACGACCGGCCAGGGTCATGGCCAGCGCCTGGAAGGAGGAGACACCGGCATCGGTGCTCTTGCCATCAAACATCAGGCGCACCATCTCTTTGATATGACGCAGTTGCAAAAAACGGGTGCGCAGGGAGAAGTAAAGACCGACCCCCAGACACAGGTAGATGAGCGCAGGGCTCCAGATTACACCATTGATGGCATTGACGATTTCATTCATGTACAACAACTCCTTTGTTGTGTTTGTGGCGCTGTCTTGGCGAGATCTTGGCCTCGCTCTCTGTCACTGTTTTCGGCCCTGTTTGTTAACAATCCAGTTAACAAATGAGCGCGAGGTTGAGGGGTTAAGCAGAGCGCAAACACGCGCCATGCATGGCTTGTAACATATCGAGTTGTATCGGTGCTTCCCAGCGAAAAATGTTGCCTTGTTGCAAATTTGTGAATTGACAAGGGTGGGGGGATAATGGCAGGCAGCGTTTTCTATGAGTAAAGATGAGATCCTCCTTGTTGATCTGCGCCGGACAATGTGACGGGCGTAACACAATGGAAAGCAAACATGAGGCCAACAATGAAAAATGACCCTGAGACGTTGACGATCCGTCCCCCTGAGGCCGACGACGGGAGTGCCATCGCCCACCTGTTCAGCCAATTGGGGTATCCTGCCGAAGGCGCTGACGTGACGGCGCGCCTGTTGGCGCTGGATCCCGCGAGCGTTGTGCTGCTCGCCTCCCAGGGCGACAAGGTGGTCGGCGTGCTGGTGTGGCACAAGCTGGCACCGCTGCATGTTGCACCAGCTTGGGGCCTGATCTCGGCGCTGGTTGTCGATGAAGGGGCAAGAGGGGCGGGAGTGGGCGCAGCCTTGCTCAAAGGAGCAGAAGCGATGGCGCGGGCCGCAGGTTGCGCCCAGCTGGAGCTTTCCAGCAGTCTCAAGCGCGAGGCGGCCCACCGTTTTTATCTGGCGCAGGATTATCAGGAGCGGCCGAAACGGTTCGTCAAACTGCTGTGACCTGTTGTTTGCATCAAAAGAAGGAGTAGGCGTGCTGGGATGGTTCAAATGGCTGGGTGGTCGCCCGCAAACGCCCATGAGTGAGGATGAGTTGGCACTGTGGCGTCAAGCGCTGGCGGCAGTGCCCATCTTGCAAGGGCTCAGCGACACCGAGCAGACGACGCTTATCGGGTTGGGGCAACAGCTACTCAAGCGCAAGACCCTGACCCTGATCGGGGTCGAGCTCAGCCGCCGTCAACAGGCGGTGCTGGCGCTGCAGGCGGCGTTGCCCATCTTGCACCTTGGCCTTGACTGGTATCGCGGCTTTCACGAAATCATCATCATTCCCGAACCCGTCACCCGGCGTCAGGAGGTGCAGGATGAGTTCGGTCTGGTGAGCGAGTTTGAAGAGGAGAACGCAGGTGAATCCTGGCCGCAAGGGCCGCTGGTGCTGGCCTGGAGCGAACTGCAGCAAGATGGCGACTGGGACGGCTTTAATCTGGTGATCCACGAGCTGGCCCACAAGCTCGACATGCTGGGTGGTGAGGCGGATGGAGCACCGCCGTTGCCGGGGCAGATGAGCAGCCAGCTCTGGCAACAGGCATTTCAGAGCGCCTTCGATGCGCTGTGCCAGCAGCTTGATCGGGACGAAGTGACCGATATCGATCCCTATGCCGCCGAACATCCCGCCGAGTTTTTTGCCGTCAGCTGCGAGTGTTTCTTTACCGATCCGCTGCGGCTGCAGCAGGTCTATCCCGCGGTATACCGGCAACTGAGCCAGTTCTTTAGCCAGGATCCCGCGCAGCGTTTTCCCGCGACCCGCTTGCTGGCGGGGGAGGTGGACGCCAAGTCACTGAGCTGATAACCGATCTGTTGAACGGTTATTCGAGATAGCAAAAAGGCACCCGAGGGTGCCTTTTTCACAATCTGAGTGGCTTGCCTATCAGGCAGCGGCTTTCAGCTGTACTGCGGCGGCTTTCTTGTGATCGCCGATCGGCATTACGGTGCGGCCGAACTGCTCGTTGATCACGGTGGCCATGGCCAGGTAGATGGCGCTGGCGCCACAGATGATGCCTTCGAAACCGGCGATGGTACCGATCAGGGTGCTGCCGGTGAAGTCACGGGCGGCCAGCAGGAAGAACAGCACGGTCAGGGAGGCGAATACGAACTGCTTGGCGCGCGGGTAGTTGATGGTGCCAACCAGCATGAACAGGGTGAACATGCCCCACATCAGCAGATACCAGCCCATGTAGGCGTGCGGAGTGGCTTCGGCCAGACCCATGGTCGGCATGATCAGCAAGAACACCAGGCTCAGCCAGAACAGGCCGTAGGAGGTGAACGCGGTCACACCGAAGGTGTTGCCACGCTTGTACTCCATGATGCCAGCGATGATCTGGGCGATGCCGCCGTAGCACAGGCCCATGGCCAGGATCATGGCGCTGATGGGGAAGAAACCTGCGTTATGGATGTTCAGCAGGATGGTGGTCATACCGAAACCCATCAGACCCAGAGGGGCAGGGTTGGCCAATTTTTCGCTCACGTGGCGTTCTCCAAAAATAGAGGTGGGGGTTAACAAAAGACGCGCGATTTTAGGCAGGCTGTGGCGCGCCCGCAAGGGGGCAAGGGGGATAAATCGTAAAAAAACCACGTGATTATTTGCATCAGAGGCCAAATGCTCACCAAGACAGGCTGTTTGGTGAGCAAAAGGTGTCAAAATAGTTGAGGGGTTGTATTTTTATTACGCATTTGCGCAGTGCGGCGGCCTTACTGATCCAGTGTCAGGATCACTTTGGCTTCCTTGTCTTCTTCTTTTACCTGGCTGTCGAGCACGAACAGCCGCTCCGGGGCGATCCCCTGGCTGTCGACCAGAAACTCCTTGGTATTTTGCGCCCGGCGCATGGCGAGATTGCGCAGGGATTTGGCGGTGATGAACTGCTGATCCCGCAGCAGGATCACCGCCTGGGCCCGCAGTGCCGCGCTCTCTTCATCCAGATGGAGCCGATCGGCCAGATCATCCAGATCTTCGCCAAAGCGCTCTTCATAGGCCTGGGCCAGCGCCTCTTGCAGGGCGGGGTCCTGTTCCAGCAGGTCGAGATCCGCCTGATTGCCGGTGAGCTTGGCCAGTACCCGCTCCAGCTTTTGCCGTTGCAGGATGGGGCGCTCCTCGTTGAAGTTGACCTTGCCGCGAATGTTCATGCTGAGCTTGGGTCTATCCTTGAGGGCCTGCGCCAGCTTGACCAGTTTCTCCTGCTGGGTGGGGGTGAGATCGGGCTCCCCCGGCAGGAAGGGAAGTTCGTCGAGATCTTCGGTGCTATCGGCCAGCGAGGCGAGCAGGGAGAAGGGGGAGGTGATCGCCTTGCTCAGTGTGTTGCCCAGCACATCCCAGAAGATATTGCCGATGCTGAAGTCCGGTTGATCGAGATCCCCCTTCACCTTGAGGTTCATCTGTATCACCCCGTTGGCATCGCTCAGCAGGGCGATGGCCAGCCCCAGCGGCAGATCCTTGGCCTGATCGCTCTTGATCTTCTCGCCCAGTTGCAGCTTCTTGATGGTGATGTCGTTATCCCCCTCCAGCCGGTTGCCCTCCAGCTTGTAGTGCAGCTTCATGGAGAGCTGCCCCTTGTCGATGGCATAACCGGCATAGGTGCCCGAATAGGGGGTAAAGGTGGTGAGCTCCAGATTGTGGAAAGCGACCGCGATGTCGAGGATCGGGTTGGCCACCAGCAGGTTGGTACCGCCGCGAATGGTCACTGGCGCATAGCGATCCACCTTGCCGTTGAAGGCGAGATCGGAGCGTTGCCCCGGAATATTGCTGATATGGCGGCTCTGGCCGCCCAGCGAGGCGATATCGGCCACAAAATCTTGGCTCAGGCTGCGATCGGCAAAGCGCAGGTTGCCCTGCTCGGTGCGCAGCTGATCGATGGTGAAACGAAAGTCGGGAGCCTTGCTGCCAGCCGTCGCGTGAGGGTTGTTGGTTGCCGCCGGTTGTGGCAACAGCAGCTGTTGCAGGTTGGTGGTGCCATCTTCGTTGATCTCGATGCGGGCGAAGGGCTTGTTCAGGGCAATGTCCTTGATCCGCATCTGCTGGCTGATGCCGTCGTACGTCAGACCGGTGAGAGCTAGGGTGTTGAACTCCAGCAGCCGCTGATTGTCTGCCCGATCGACCACCTTGAGCCCGTTGACATCGAGCCCCCCCTGCAGGGTCAGCTTGCTCAGATCTCCCTGGGCGGTGGTGGCGAGATCAAGTCTGGTCTTGCTGCTCAGCAGCCCGTTTTGCACCTTGATGCGTACCAGATCGGCCAGATAGGGCTGTGCCAGCGTCAGGGGGAGCCCCTGCTGGTTGATGTCGCCGCTTAAGGTGAAAGGAGTCAGGGTCAGTTGGCCATCAAAGGTGAGGGGGCTGTTCTGGTTGAACTGGGTGGCCAGAGTCAGATTGCTCGGTTGCTCCCCCTTGCTGCCCAGCGGCCCCAGCGCCAGCTTGAGGCCGGAGAGCTGGCGTGCCTGCGGTTTGCCGCTGCTCGATTCGGTGAGAGTGAGATCGCCCTTGTCGATAAGGATCTGCTTGATCTGCCACTGCCAGGGTTTGTCTGGCGCATGTTTCTTGCCGTTACCGGCTGTCTTTGCTTGTTGTGCCGACTTGGGCGCCGCATTGTTGGCCACCTCGTTTGCGACGTGGGCCCCTTTGACGGGCTTGGCGGGGGCCTGTTCAATCAGCAAGTCAGCCAGATCCAGCTCCTGCTGTGCGTTGAGGGTGGCCTTGAGCAGGGGTTGTTGCAGAGTGACCTTGCCGATCTGGAGCGACTGTTTCTGGCCATCGACTGCCAGCTCGCTAAGGGCCAACTGGCCGAAGCGGGCAAATTCGTCGCCCTGGTGTTTTTTAAGCTGCCAGTTGTCCAGCGTCAGCTTGCCTTTGGACAATTGCCACAGTACCCCTTGCTTGCCCTCTTTAAGCTGGTACTCCAGCTCTGCATTGGCGTGGCCTTTGGCCAGATCCAGCTTGAGATAGGGTGCCCAGAGCGGGGCGAAGGGTTTCAGGTCGACCTGTTTGAGGCTCGCTTTGCCCTGACCCATGCCGCTCATCACATCGAGTTTGCCATCAGCGGCGAGGCTGCTTTTGCCGTTGATGGCGGCGCTCAGCTGATAGGCGGTCGGATGGTTTGCCTCGGTACGCAGGTTATCGAGCTTGAGGGTCACTTTTTCCAGATTGAGGGGCGGCAACCAGCCGGGTTCGCTCTCCTTGCGTTGATCCTGATAGCGCACATGGCCGTCAGTGACATTGACACTGGCAATATCGACCAATAGCGGGGCACTGGCTGGTTCGGGCTCGGGGGAGGGCGCAGGGGCGAGCAGGGTCGCCAGCGCATCGGTCAGATTGAGTCGAACCTCCCCTTTTTTGTCTGCCAGCCGTTGCAGCAGCACCACGGGTTTGGTCAGGGTGACGGTGGAAAGCACGACCCCTTTCTGCTGCCAGCTGGCTTGCAGGTTTGGGGTGATAAAAAGCTGCTCAAAACCGATGATGGGCTGCTGTTTGGCATCGAGCAGGGCGGTCGCGCCGAGGGTGAGAGAAGGGTTGCGCAGCCCTACGTCAATCTCCCCCAGCGTCAGTTGCAGACCATAGTGCTCAGCCAGCCAGCCGGGCAGATAGCGCTGGACCAGACGGGGGGTTTGCCACAGCAGCAGGGTCATCAGGATAAGAAGCAGCAGGAAAGCGTAGGCAAGGTAGCGCAGCAAGCGGAGCTTGGGGGACGCGGGCTCGGTGGTGTTCATTTGGTGCACTCCCATTTGGTTCCCGCCATGGTACAGAAAAGCTGGATAGTAATCATGGGGTTGCGTGCTGTTGTACGCCGTACTTTGTCCAAAGGCGATCCAGTTCACCCTTTTGTTGCAGCGCTGCCAGCCACTGTTCCAGCTGGGCAGGGGTAATGGGGGCCTCAGGGTGAAGGATGGCGCGGTGTTGATACTGTTGATCCCATTTTTGCGAGATCAGCAGCTGGTCGGCGGTGTCGGGGTGGGCCAGCAGATACTGGTTAAGGTAGGAAACGTTGAGAATGGCTACTTCACCACGCCCTTTGAGTAGCGCTTGCAGGGCACTGACGTTGTCTTTGACCAGGGTGATATTGAGCTTGCGCTGCAGGTAGAGGGGATCAGCATTGAACTGGCCGACGCCGTAGTGGTAGCCGGTCACCCCGATAAGATGATGCCGAGAGGGGTCATCGAAAAAGCGCTGATCCCGGCCCGTTTTGTTCAGGGCCACATAGACCTCACCACCACCGAGAAAGGGGGCTGTCATCTTGAATTTATCTGTGTCCCAGCCCCACTTGCTGTCTTCAAACAGCATCAGCGAGAAACGGCCCAGATCGAGCGCCTTGTAACGGTTGGCGGCCGAGGTGGGAACAAACACGAATCTTACCTCTTGCTGGATCTCGTTTAGCTTGGCGATGAGGTCCAGCGTCAGCCCTTCATAGCGGGAATCGGAGAGTTTGACCACAAAGGGGGCATAGGGGTATCCGCCAACCTTGATGAGGGGATGGCTCCAGCCAGAGAGGCTGAACAAGAGCAAAAACCAGCACCAATATCTCATGGGATCCCCAAGGCAATAGCTTGCTCCCAGATTCGGTTAATCTGCGCCAGTTTTCAAGCTGTTAAGGGAATTAACACAGCGCTGCTCGGCGGCTTCCAGCTCGGCCATCACCATCTGGATATCCTCCAGTTGTTGGCGCAGCACGCCGCGTTTTGTCTCGATCAGCTGGATCATGGAGTGGAGCTGGGTTTTGCTCGATTTGTCGGTGTCGTACATATCGAACAGCTCGCGGATCTCGGCCAGGCTAAACCCCAGCCGTTTGCCGCGCAGAGTCAACTTGAGCCGGATCTTGTCCCGATGGCTGTAGATGCGGGTTTGCCCCTCCCGCAGCGGGGTGAGCAGCCCCTCATCCTCGTAGTAGCGGATGGTGCGCGGCGTGACATCGAACTCGTGGGCCAGCTCCGAAATGCTGTAGGTGATCTCCTTGCCGGGCAGGGAACGGGACATGGTCATGACTCCTGTTGCTGGGCGTTTGGTTGGCAGAGGCGGGCACGCAGTCGCTCGGCATTGGCGTGCAGGGCCTGACCGACCCGCGAGCCGTTGGGGCGAGC
>NZ_JBFODN010000126.1:0-16589 GCF_040908345.1 Aeromonas sp. R3-1 | reverse complement strand
GCCTTTTTCAATTTGGTGGCCCCTGGGGGACTTGAACCCACGACCAATCGATTATGAGTCGACTGCTCTGACCAACTGAGCTAAGGGGCCAAATTGTGCGTTTAGCGGCGTGGATTATAGGGGAAGAGGAAAGGGCAGTCTATAGGCATATCAACCACTTGGCGACTAATTGTCCAGCTTGATTGAGGGCGCAAAGAGGGTTGCAAGGGTAAATGCCAGACAAAACAAAGCCCCGCATGGCGGGGCTTTGGCAGAGCAGTTTGACACAGGGTCAGGGCTATTCGTCCAGGAAGCTGCGCAGCACTTCCGAGCGGCTCGGGTGGCGCAGTTTGCGCAGTGCCTTGGCTTCGATCTGACGAATACGCTCACGGGTAACGTCGAACTGTTTGCCCACTTCCTCGAGGGTGTGGTCAGTGTTCATGTCGATACCGAAACGCATCCGCAGTACCTTGGCTTCGCGGGCGGTCAGGCCAGCCAGCACTTCGCGGGTGGCGTTGCGCAGGCTTTCGCTGGTCGCCGCATCCGCTGGCAGAGCCAGGGTGGTATCTTCGATAAAGTCGCCCAAGTGGGAATCTTCATCATCACCGATGGGCGTCTCCATGGAGATAGGCTCTTTGGCGATTTTCAGTACCTTGCGGATCTTGTCTTCCGGCATGCCCATGCGCATGGCCAGCTCTTCCGGGTTCGGTTCACGACCCATCTCCTGCAGCATCTGACGGGAGATACGGTTGAGCTTGTTGATGGTCTCGATCATGTGTACCGGGATACGGATGGTACGGGCCTGATCCGCGATGGAGCGGGTAATGGCCTGACGGATCCACCAGGTTGCATAGGTCGAAAACTTGTAGCCGCGACGGTATTCAAACTTGTCTACCGCCTTCATCAGACCGATGTTGCCCTCCTGGATCAGATCCAGGAACTGCAGACCGCGGTTGGTGTACTTCTTGGCGATAGAGATAACCAGACGCAAGTTGGCCTCAACCATCTCTTTCTTCGCACGGCGGGCTTTGGCCTCACCGATGCTCATGCGGCGGTTGATATCCTTGATCTGGGCAATCGACAGACCGGTCTCTTCTTCAATCTGCTGCAGCTTGCCGATGGCGCGCTGAATATCCTCGTCCATTTCAACCAGACGGGGAGACCAGGCTTTGCCAGCCTGCTTCTGGTATTCGAACCAGGCAGTTTCACACTCGTTGTTGGTGAAGGCCGCGACGAAGGTTTTCTTCGGCATCTTGGCCTGCTCAACGCAGAGCTTCATGATGATGCGTTCCTGCACGCGGACGCGCTCCATCATTTCACGCATGTTGTTGACCAGGCGATCGAACTGCTTGGGCATCAGGCGGAATTGACGGAATACATCGGCCAGCTGGGCGATGGCGGCCTGGGTATCTTCGTGCGCGCGACCATTCTTCTGAATGGAGAGGCGAGTCACTTCATACTGGGCACGCAGTTCGCCGAACTTTTCACGAGCGACTTCCGGATCCGGACCACCGTCACCGTCGTCGTCAGAGCTGTCGCCATCTTCGTCTTCGTCTTCTTCGTCTTCTTCATCTTCGTCGGCCAGATCGTCTTCGCCGAGCTCGGAACCGATATGCGTGGCGGTAGGCGCCATATCTTCAGTTTCGTTCGGGTCAATAAAGCCAGAGATGATGTCAGAGAGACGCAGCTGCTCGGCTTCGTACTTGTCGTACTGTTCGAGCAGGTAAGTAATTGCTTCAGGGTACTCGGCTACGGAGCTTTGTACCTGGTTGATACCGTCTTCGATCCGCTTGGCGATGTCGATTTCGCCTTCACGGGTCAGCAGTTCGACGGTACCCATTTCCCGCATGTACATGCGGACGGGATCGGTCGTGCGACCAATCTCAGATTCAACAGATGCCAGAGCCTGGGCCGCTGCTTCGGCAGCGTCCTCATCGGCGGTACCACCTTCAGCCATGATAAGGTCATCGGCATCCGGAGCGTTTTCAACCACTTGAATGCCCATATCGTTGATCATCTGAATGATGTCTTCGATCTGGTCTGAATCGACAATGTCTTGCGGGAGGTGATCGTTCACCTCGGCATAGGTCAGGTAGCCCTGTTCTTTACCTTTGGCAACGAGGAGTTTAAGCTGAGACTGCGGGGTTTGCTCCATAGAACTCATCCGGTTGGTGTTGCTAGGTTGCGCGTACAGTGCGCTGCTGCGCAAATAGCCAATTCTAATAGAAAACCGCCAGACATGCTATGTCTGGTTGCGGCGTCGGTCATGAGAAACCCCTGCCCGCAGTATTGTCGGGGCCAGGCGGTTATAAAAATTTTGCTTTTCATCCCGTCGATTCGGGCAACGCTATCCATATTGGGACTAATCACTCAAATATCAAGCCCCACTCTCATTTCTTTTCTCAATTTGCACCTCTCTTATCAGCATCATCAGCTCTTGGGTTTCTTCGGAGCTTAGTCCTTCCTGAGCCACTTTGGCCTGCAATTCTTCGATCCGCTGTTTCAGAAACTGGTTGATGAAGCCGACGAAGGTGTCCTGCAATTCTCCCAGAATATCCGGCTCCTGATCGAGTTTGATCTCCTCGAACAGGTCGTGCATGGCCAGCTGAGCAAGGATCTCTCCCTCCTTGGTACCACGCCAGTGTTCCAGCAGGATACCGGTTGTGATACCGGGCTGTGCCAGGATTTGCTGGTGCAGTTGCAGCAGGAACTTGATGCCCTGTACGCGTAGCCCGGCTAATTCCGGCATGGGGGGAAGCTCAGCCGTTACTGTCGGATATTGCACCATCAGTGCCAGCGCACGCCGCAGTGGCGTCAGCTTGGCTGCCTTGGGTTTGTTGACCTCGGCCTTGGGCTGACTGTTGCGGGCAAAAAGCTCGGCGATGCGCTGCTTGTTCTCACCCCAACGCATCATGCTGGAGAGACGAGTGATCAGCCCTTCGCGGGTAAACCCTTCCGGAACGCGACGAATAAGCTCGGCGGCCTTGTTGGCTACTTCGAACTTGCCTGCCTCACCGGAGAGCGCCGCATCGCGACCGAGACGCTCGAACATGAAGTCGGCGAACGGCTGGGCTTCATCGAGCAAGGCTTCAAAGCCCTCCTTGCCGATCTGGCGTACCAACGAGTCGGGATCCTCGCCATCGGGCAGGAACACGAACTTCAGCTCGCGGCCATCCTGCAGATGAGGGAGGGCATTATCCAGCGCGCGCCACGCGGCTTCACGACCAGCATTGTCGCCGTCGTAACAGCAGACCACCTCGGCGGTGGTGCGAAACAGGGTGTGGATATGGTCGCTGGTCGTTGCAGTACCCAGCGCCGCCACCGCATAGTCGATGTCGTACTGACCGAGTGCCACCACATCCATGTAGCCTTCCACCACCAGGATCCGGCGTGGATCCTTGTGTGCCTGCTTCACCTCGTAGAGACCGAACAGCTCCCGCCCTTTATGGAAGATGGGGGTCTCCGGCGAGTTCAGGTATTTGGGGGTGCCATCACCCAGCACCCGGCCACCGAAACCGATGACCCGGCCACGCTTGTCACGGATCGGGAACATGATGCGATCGCGGAAACGATCATAACTCCCCGGGCCATTGTCACGGGTGATCAGCATGCCGCCCGAGATAAGCAACTGCTCGTGATCCCGGCTGGTACCAAAGCGTCGGCGCACCTGATCCCAATCGCTGGGTGCATAGCCAATGTTGAATCGTTTGACCACTTCACCGGTCAGGCCGCGGCCTTTGAGGTACTCCACCGCATGGGGAGCACTCTTGAGATTGCTCTCGTAGAAGCGGGCAATCTGGTTCATCAGCTCGAACAGATCCTTGCTGACGGCGGGCTGGCTATTGGCCGAGCCGCCGATGCTCTGCTCGCGAGGTACCTGCATGCCTTGCATGCTGGCGAGCTCTTCGATGGCATCGGGAAATTCGAGACCGTCGTACTCCATGACAAAGCCGATGGCGTTGCCGTGGGCGCCACAACCGAAACAGTGGTAGAACTGCTTCTCCTGGCTGACGGTAAAAGAGGGGCTTTTTTCGTTATGAAAAGGGCAGCAAGCCTGGTAGTTTTTACCGGCTTTTTTCAGCCGCACTCGCGAGTCGATCAGCTCGACTATGTCTGTGCGTACGAGCAGATCGTCGATAAAGGATTGGGGGATCCTGCCTGCCATAACCGTCCTGTTTCATTGCGGAGAAAATAAAAAAGCCGCGCATTCCAAGGGAAGCACGGCTTCTTCGACCAAACAAGAGAGTTGCCTGTTACGCCAAGCGGGTTTTCACCTGAGCACTGACGGCGCCGACATCGGCACGCCCCTGAATTTTCGGCTTCAAGACAGCCATGACCTTGCCCATATCAGCCATGACGGCAGCACCACTTTCAGTGATGGCTTGCTCGATCAGGGCGGCAATTTCATCTGCGGTCAGCTGTTGCGGCAGGAATTCCTGCAACACAACGATCTCGGCGGACTCTTTGTCGGCGAGATCCTGGCGACCGGCAGCTTCAAATTGGCTGATGGAATCGCGGCGCTGTTTGACCATTTTGGTCACGACAGCGAGGATATCCTCATCATTCAGCTCGATACGGGTATCGACTTCACGTTGCTTGATTTCTGCCATCAACAAGCGGATCGCTCCCAGACGTGCCTTATCTTTGGCAAGCATGGCGAGTTTTTGCTGATCCTTGAGTTGATCCTTCAGAGACACGGCAATATCTCCCGATTAGTACAGGCGGATACGACGTGCGTTTTCGCGAGACAGCTTCTTGGCGTGACGCTTGACAGCAGACGCTTTGGCGCGCTTACGAATGGTAGTCGGCTTCTCGTAGAACTCACGGCTACGAACTTCGGACAGGATACCGGCTTTTTCGCAAGAACGCTTGAAACGACGCAGAGCAACGTCAAACGGCTCATTTTCACGGACTTTGATTACTGGCATGTGCCTTTCACCTCAGTGATAAATTGTTAGCTGACCTTCAATCGATCAGCATGTCTTAAAATGGTGCGAAATTATACTCTGGACAGGGAATGAAAGTAAACCCGCAGAGATCGCTCTGGTTTAAAAAACCCGCGAAGGTTACCATAGCCGTCTCATTTTAGCAGTGAAATTTTTTAGCAATGCGTGTATTGGGCATAGAGACATCCTGTGACGAAACCGGGATCGCGATCTTCGACGATCAAAAAGGGATCCTTTCCCATCAGTTATACAGCCAGGTCAAGCTGCATGCGGACTACGGTGGCGTTGTCCCCGAACTCGCCAGCCGGGATCATGTTCGCAAGACGATCCCGTTGATCCAGGCCGCATTGCAAGAGGCGGGACTGGGCAAAGATGACATCGACGGCATCGCGTATACCGCGGGTCCGGGTCTGGTTGGCGCCATTCTGGTGGGCGCCACTATTGGTCGTTCGCTGGCGATGGCATGGAACAAGCCTGCTATCGCTGTCCACCATATGGAAGGGCACCTGCTGGCCCCCATGCTGGAAGAGAAAGCTCCCGAGTTCCCATTCGTGGCGCTGCTGGTCTCCGGTGGTCACTCCATGCTGGTACGGGTTGATGGCATCGGCAGTTATCAGCTGTTGGGCGAATCCATCGACGATGCCGCTGGCGAAGCGTTCGACAAGACCGCCAAGCTGATGGGGCTGGACTATCCGGGTGGTCCGTTACTCTCCCGTCTGGCCGAGAAGGGCACCACCGGGCGCTTCCACTTCCCCCGTCCCATGACTGACCGCCCAGGGCTCGACATGAGCTTCTCCGGCCTCAAGACCTTCACTGCCAACACCATCGCCGCCAATGGTGATGATGAGCAGACCCGTGCCGATATCGCCCGTGCCTTTGAAGATGCAGTGGTCGATACCTTGGCTATCAAGTGTCGTCGTGCCTTGAAAGAGACCGGTCTTAAGCGTCTCGTGGTCGCTGGCGGCGTCAGTGCCAACCGTCACCTGCGTGCCCAGTTGGCCGAGCTGATGGAGAGCCTCAAGGGTGAGGTGTTCTATCCGCGCACTGAATATTGCACTGATAACGGCGCCATGATCGCTTACGCCGGTATGCAGCGCCTTAAAGCAGGTGTGTTTGAGCCGCTGGTTGTTAAAGCCGTGCCGCGCTGGCCGCTGGATACTCTGGATCCGGTCTGATCCGAAGGATCCCGCCTTCTGGCGTGGTGGTGAGTACCATGGTGGCCTACAGCTCCTGCAATCCGGCAGCGGTGGTTATAGTGCCGCTGGCACGCTGTTGTGGTGTCTGCTGTCGCCGTGGTTGAGCCAATCGGATAAGAGGTCAGCTCTCTTGCTGGCAGACAACAGAGCACAGAGTAGAGTAAAGAGATAAAAAAATCCCCGCCAACTGGCGGGGATTTTTGTTTGGTAATCGGCAGGCGATAGGATTACAGCAGGATGCCGCCGAAGAAGAAGCCCAGCGCCACGGCGATGGCGATGGTGGCGGTGCCCGGTACGAAGAAGGGGTGGTTGAAGACCGCCTTACCGATACGGGTGGAGCCGGTGTCGTCCATCTCTACCGCGGCCAGCAGGGTCGGGTAGGTTGGCAGTACGAACAGGGCGCTCACGGCTGCGAAGGAGGCAATCGCAGTCAGCGGGCTGACACCCAGTGCCAGTGCGGCAGGCATCAACGCTTTGGTGGTGGCGCCTTGTGAATAGAGCAGCATGGCAGCGAAGAACAGCACCACGGCCAGCAGCCAGGAGTACTGGTTCAGCAGGTCGCCAGCGATCAGCTGGATGGTGTCCATGTTGCCTTTCACGAAGACGTTACCCAGCCAGGCCACACCCAGTACGCAGATACAGGCGGACATACCGGACTTGAAGGTCGGCATGTTGGTGACCTGGGTGGCGTCCAGTTTGCACACCAGGGTCATGATGGTGGCCGCGGCCAGCATGATGCCCATGATGGCACCGTCACGGGGGATCGGCGGGTTGGTGATCAGACCCACTTTACCGGAGATGGCAGTGGCATAAGCCATGACAGCAACGATGGCGGCGATGAAGATCCAGACAGACAGTTTGGCGTACGGTTTGATCTCGAGCTTGGTAGTACCACGCAGTTTGATCAGGCCCTTGGCTTTACGCTCCAGATAGACTTCGTCCTGCTCCAGCGGCTTGCCCATCATGTTGGCAATGAAGGCGCCCAGGATACAGGCCAGGAAGGTTGAGGGGATGCAGATGGCCAGCAGGGTCAGGTAGTCAACACCGAACGGCTCGAGCATGCCGGAGAAGGCAACCACAGCGGCAGAGATTGGGGAGGCTGTGATGGCGATCTGGGAGGCGACAACCGCGATGGAGAGCGGACGAGATGGGCGGATCCCTTGCTCTTTGGCCACTTCAGCGATCACCGGCAGGGTGGAGAAGGCGGTATGACCGGTACCGGCCAGCATGGTCATCAGGTAGGTGACCACCGGGGCGGCGAAGGTGATGTATTTGGGGTTCTTGCGCAGCGCTTTTTCTGCTAGGAAGACCAGGTAGTCCATCCCGCCAGCCAGTTGCATACAGGCGATGGCGCAAATGACGGACGCGATGATCATGATCACATCCCAAGGGATGTAGCTGACCAGTTGATCGCTCGGGATGGGCATGCCCAGACCCCACGTCAATACCAGTACCCCCAGACCACCGGCAAAGCCGATGCCGATGCTGCCTATCCGGGCCCCCAGATAGATAGCGGCGAGCACGACAAGTAACTCGATTCCAATCATAGCGATAACTCCATTTTTTAGTTTTTGGTTTTTATTTGGCAAAAAGCCAATTCCCGATCGGGCTGGGGATAAAGACCAATCGGGAACTGACTTTATGGGCCGGGAAGATCCCGGCCCACACTCGCTTATACGGCAGCTTCGCGGGTGAAACGCTTGGCTTTGTATTGCGGGTTCATCAGGTTCTCGATGGAGAGAATTTCGTCCAGCTGCTCGGCGCTCAGCAGGCCGCGCTCAAGAACGACTTCGCGGACGTTCTTGCCGGTCTGGGCACAGATCTTGCCGACGATATCCCCTTCGTGGTGGCCGATGAAGGGGTTCAGGTAAGTCACGATACCGATGGAGTTCAGCACGTGATTCATGCAGATTTCCGGGTTGGCGGTGATACCTTCCACGCACTTCTCGCGCAGGGAAATACAGGCTTTTTCCATCAGGCTCAGGGATTCGAACATCGCCTGACCAATCACCGGCTCCATGACGTTCAGCTGCAACTGACCGGCTTCGGCGGCGAAGGTGATGGTGATGTCGTTACCGAATACCTTGAAGCAGGATTGGTTGACCACTTCCGGGATAACCGGGTTGACCTTGGCCGGCATGATGGAGGAACCCGCCTGCATTTCCGGCAGGTTGATCTCTTTCAGTGCAGTGCGCGGGCCGGAGGAGAGCAGACGCAGGTCGTTACAGATCTTGGACAGCTTCATGGCCAGACGCTTGATGGCGCCGTGCAGCATGACGTAGGCGCCACAGTCGGAGGTCGCTTCGATCAGGTCTTCTGCCGGCACATAGGCACGACCGGTGATCTCGGCCAGACGCTTGATGGCCAGTGCAGAGTACTCGGGCGGAGTGTTCAGACCGGTACCGATGGCGGTTGCGCCCAAGTTCACTTCCAGCAGCAGCTCCTGGCAACGCTTGATGGATTTGATCTCTTCACGCAGGGTCACGGCGAACGCGTGGAACTCCTGACCCAGGGTCATCGGAACCGCATCTTGCAGCTGGGTACGACCCATCTTCAGGATGTTTTTGAACTCTTTCGCTTTGGCATCGAATGCCGCGATCAGGTGCTCCAGCGCATGCAGGGTCACGTCGGTGCTGTTCACAACAGCAACGCGGAAACCGGTGGGGTAGGCATCGTTGGTGGACTGGCACTTGTTGACGTGGTCGTTCGGGTTGATGACGTCGTAACGGCCTTTCTCCAGACCCATGATTTCCAGGGCGATGTTGGCCAGTACTTCGTTGGTGTTCATGTTGACGGAAGTGCCGGCACCACCCTGGTAAACGTCGACCGGGAACTGGTCAAAGCATTTGCCGGTGTTCAGCATCAGGTCGCAGGCTTCTACGATCTTGTCAGCAATTTCAGGACGGATGGTACCCAGTTCACCGTTTGCCAGCGCAGCGGCCTTCTTGGTCAGCACCATACCGCGGACGAATTCCGGAACGTCAGAAATCTTCTGAGAGCTGATCTTGAAGTTCTCGACAGCGCGCAGGGTGTGCACACCGTAGTAGAGATCATTGGAAACTTCTTTGGTGCCCAGCAGGTCTTCTTCAATGCGGACGTTCTTGATGTCGCTCATTGTAATGCCTCAGAAATCAGATAAATGGAAAAATCCTCACCGAGTGGTCGCGAGTTCCTTGCGCACAGCTCATCCTGAAGCACCACACATCGAGTGGGGCGGTTGGGAGAATGACCTCCCGAAAAACTAATCAATATACTACTCCAATTGAGGTATCGGTTATTAGAGGTGGATCACTAAATTTGCGACATTTTCAAATTACTTTGAGGAAAGTACACATATGTTATGAAGTTTTTATCATGATGATTTTTATAAGTTTTTGTGACTTTTTGCTGATTTTTTAGATTGCTGATGACGTAGGAGTCAGTTGGCCAACTTGAAAATAGGGGGGCTGCCCCCATTTATTCAGAGCAGAAAGTGGTGATGACGGGGCGGCAAAATCGCCTCTGACCATCGTTGGATGGGCGCTACTTTTTCTCAATTTACCGGTGCTGGAGTGGATATGGGCAAGTTGTTTTTGTTGTTGGTGGGTCTGGTTGTGCTGGAGCTCACCGTGATGATCGAGGTCGGCTCGGTAATCGGGGCGCTGCCGACTGTCGGCTTGCTCATCCTGACCGCGGTATTGGGCTCCTCGCTGGTGCGCAGTGAAGGGATCAAGACCCTGTTCAGCGCCCAGCAAAAGATGCAAATGGGCGAGATGCCGGGCCGTGAGGTGATGGGGGGCATGATGCTGGCATTGGCCGGCTTGCTGCTGATTATCCCGGGTTTCGTGACCGACATTTTCGGTGTGCTGTTGCTGCAACCCTGGCTGCGCAACAAACTGGCCGACAAGCTGATCGGCAGTAGCCAGTTCCGGATGCAGATGGGCGGTTTCCAGCGTACTCAATCGCCGTTTGGCAACGCACCGTCCGATGATCATCTGGGGAACGCCAAGCAGGGCGGCACCACCATCGAAGGCGAATTTGAGCGCAAAGAGTGAGCGCAAAGAGTGAGCGTAAAGAGTAATCGACGAAACGAAAACCCGAGGTGAGTGACTGAATCAGGGTTTGCCCTGATGGCACAAGGCCTCGAAGCGGTGTCGGGCATACCACCATGCGAGGGTGCCCGCCGCCAGATTGGCCAGCAAGATCCCCAGATATATCCCCTGTTCTCCCCCCAGCTTTGCCCCCAGCCAGGCTCCTGGCAACAGAAAACCAAACAGTCGCAATCCGTTGAACAAGAACGAAATACTGGATGCCCGCACGCCATTGAGTGCCGAGGCCAACAGCATCACCATGCCCTGAAAGCCGTAACCGATCGGCACCAGATGCAGATAGAGAATAATTAGGCGAATGACCTGCGGATGATCGCTGAACAGATTGGCGATCAGCGGGGCGAGCAGCCAGGTCAGGCCATAGATGGCGAGCTGGAACAGCAACGCAAACCTCATGCAGCTCTGCAGTGCAGCCTTGGCGCGGGCCGGATTGCCAGCGCCGCAGTTTTGCGAGATGAAAGGGGCCAGTACGGAGGCAAGGGCCATCATCACAATCAGCAGCAGTGCCTCGACCCGTGACGCAGCGCCGTAAGCGGCCACCACCTCGGTACCCAGTCCTGCAAAGATCGTCATCAGCACCGCATTGGCCAGGGGGTTGAGCATATTGGTAAAAGAGGCGGGGACGGCGACATGGAGCAGCGCCCGCCAGTGGGATAGCAACCGGGCCTGCGGCGAGAGACGCCACAGCAGCAAGCCTTCCCGATGACGCAGGATATAGAGGCTGACCAGCATCGCCATCAACCAAGAGATAGAGGTGGCGATAGCGGCCCCGCGGATCCCCCATTCGGGAAAGGGGCCGATACCGAAGATCAACAGAGGGTCCAGTACCCCGTTGACCAGCCCGGCTACGGCCATCACCAGGCTGGGGGTTTTGGTATCGCCGGTCGCCCGGATGGCGGCATTGCCCACCATGGGCAGCACCAGCATGGGGACGGTGAGATACCAGATCAGCATGTAGTCATGGATGAGAGAGATAAGCTCGGCACTGGCCCCCAACAGAGTAAACAGAGGCTTGATGGTGAGAGCGCCCCCCGCGGAGAGCAGGGCCACCATGATCACCGCCAGAAACAGGCTGTCGGTGGCGAGATGGGCCGCCTCATCGTGTTTGCCCTGCCCCAGGGTATGACCGATCACCGCTGACAATCCGGCGCCCAATCCCATCGCCAGCGAGGTAACCACAAAAGTGACAGGAAAGGTAAAGCTGATGGCGGCCAGAGCTTCGGTGCCCAGCATACCGATAAAAAAGGTATCGACCAGATTGAAGGCCAGAATGGCGATGATGCCGAAGATCATGGGGCCCGTCATCTGGCGCAGTACGACCGGAATAGGGGCTGTCAGCATGGGGTTGGTGCGGGTCAAGGGCTCGTCTCTACAGCTGGCTTTGAAGGTTCTGGCATGGAAACCGGGCGGCTTGAACCGACCTTGCTCCAGAGTGCGGACATGGCTGAACCATCGAAGATGTTTATAGTACGTGAAAAAATTTTTTTTGTATTTGCCCTTGAAGGGTTAGCAACTCTGCCCCACATCAGGGACATATCTAATTTGGCCTGGAACGGCCATTCCTCAAAGCAACAATGAGACTCATTTTGGGAGAGTTATCGATGAAAATTCGTCCACTGCACGACCGCGTCATCATCAAGCGCATCGAAGCTGAAGCCAAATCTGCCGGCGGTATCGTCTTGACTGGTACTGCGGCCCAGAAGTCCACCCGTGGTGAAGTGCTTGCCGTGGGGACTGGTCGCATCCTGGATAATGGCGAAGTCAAAGCGCTGGCCGTGAAGGTTGGTGACAAGGTTATCTTCAACGAAGGCTACGGTGTTAAGACCGAGAAGCTGGATGGTCAGGACGTCCTGATCCTCTCCGAAACCGACATCCTGGCGATTGTCGAAGAGTAATCCATCCTCCTTTTCCCCGAATTGATTTAAGGATTGAAGAAAAATGGCAGCTAAAGACGTTAAGTTTGGTAACGAAGCCCGCATCAAGATGCTGGAAGGCGTAAACATCCTGGCTGATGCCGTCAAGGTGACTCTGGGCCCGAAAGGCCGCAACGTGGTGCTGGACAAGTCCTTCGGCGCCCCGACCATCACTAAAGATGGTGTGTCTGTTGCGCGCGAAATCGAGCTGGAAGACAAGTTCCAGAACATGGGCGCCCAGATGGTCAAGGAAGTGGCTTCCAAGGCGAACGATGCCGCCGGTGACGGTACCACTACTGCAACCGTTCTGGCTCAGGCCATCGTCAACGAAGGTCTGAAAGCCGTTGCCGCCGGTATGAACCCGATGGATCTGAAGCGCGGTATCGACAAGGCCGTTGTGGCTGCTGTTGCCGAGCTGCAAGCGCTGTCTCAGCCGTGTGCCGACAGCAATGCCATCGCTCAGGTGGGCACCATCTCCGCCAACTCCGACGAGAAAGTGGGCAAGCTGATTGCCGAAGCCATGGACAAAGTGGGTCGCGATGGCGTCATCACCGTTGAAGATGGTCAGGGTCTGGAAGATGAGCTGGCAGTTGTTGAAGGTATGCAGTTCGACCGCGGCTACCTGTCCCCCTACTTCATCAACAAGCAAGAGACCGGTTCTGTTGAACTGGACGACCCGTTCATCCTGCTGGTTGACAAGAAAGTCTCCAACATCCGCGAAATGCTGCCGGTGCTGGAAGGTGTTGCCAAAGCTGGCAAGCCGCTGCTGATTGTTGCTGAAGACGTAGAAGGCGAAGCCCTGGCGACTCTGGTGGTTAACACCATGCGCGGTATCGTGAAAGTGGCTGCCGTCAAGGCGCCTGGCTTCGGTGACCGTCGCAAGGCCATGCTGCAGGATATTGCTGTACTGACTGGCGGTACCGTCATCTCCGAAGAAGTTGGCATGGAGCTGGAAAAAGCGACTCTGGAAGATCTGGGTCGTGCCAAGCGCATCGTCATCACCAAAGAGAACACCACCATCATCGATGGCGTGGGTGATGCCGGTGTGATCGAAGGCCGTGTTGCCCAGATCCGTCAGCAGATCGAAGAGACCTCTTCCGACTACGATCGTGAAAAGCTGCAAGAGCGCGTAGCCAAGCTGGCTGGCGGTGTTGCCGTGATCAAGGTTGGCGCAGCCACCGAAGTCGAGATGAAAGAGAAGAAAGCACGCGTTGAAGATGCCCTGCACGCTACCCGCGCCGCTGTTGAAGAAGGTGTGGTTGCCGGTGGTGGTGTTGCGTTGGTTCGCGTTGCAGCCAAACTGGCTGGTCTGCGTGGTGACAACGAAGACCAGAACGTCGGTATCAAGGTTGCCCTGCGCGCCATGGAAGCCCCGCTGCGTCAAATCGTCATCAACGCCGGTGAAGAAGCCTCCGTCATTGCCAACGCAGTGAAGAACGGCGAAGGCAACTTCGGTTACAACGCTTACAGCGAACAGTATGGCGACATGCTGGCCATGGGCATCCTGGATCCGACCAAGGTAACCCGTTCCGCCCTGCAGTTTGCCTCTTCCATCGCCGGTCTGATGATCACCACCGAGTGCATGGTCACCGAACTGCCAAAGAAAGATACCCCTGCAATGCCTGACATGGGCGGTATGGGTGGCATGGGCATGATGTAATCATCCCCCCTTGCTCTGTTTGACAAACGGCTCGCTCAAGGCGAGCCGTTTTTTTATATCTGGCTAAACTGAGTCTGTTGAGACAGCAAATCTGGGGGCGATATGAAAATGTTTGGTTGGCTGACACTACTGTGTTCATTGGTCATCATGCCGGTGATGGCTGCTGAGGCGCTGACTGGGCCGGTGATCCTGAAAGTGGGTGGTAACATCAGGTCGGCAGACGAAGTTGATGGCAAGGTGTTGTTTGATCTGGCCAAACTGCAGGCTCTGCCGCAACATGAGATAGTGACCGGCAACCCGTGGGTGGATAAGCCACACACCTACAGAGGCCCAAAACTGGCAGATGTGTTGGCTGCAGTCGGTGCGGATGGCAAGACCATTACGTTGACGGCGCTGAACAGTTTCCAAGTCCGCATTGAATGGGACAAGGTTGCCAAATACGAGCCCATCCTTGCATGGGAAGACAACGGCGCTGTCATGCGGGTGCGTGACAAGGGGCCGGTCTGGTTTATGCTGCCTCTTGATCAATATCCGGAATTGAAGCGATCCGAATATACCGACATGATGATCTGGCAGCTGGATTTGATAGACATTCAGCACTGATAAAAACAGCACGGGAGCATGGGGTGAAAGGAAAGACCAGGGCGTGGCCACTGCTCGTCATTCTGTATGTATCGATCCTGTTGTTTACCGGGAGCACCCTCTATTGCCTGATGCAGATCCAGAATGCGACCAGAGCGATGGAGAAATACACCTATGATGTCTCCTGGGCGCTGATGCAGTTGCAGTTGGAGCTCGGGCGTTTCCTCAATGCAGTAGAGGTCTATCACTATGGCGGGATTGATCATGACACCTTGATGCTGCGTTATGACATTCTCTGGAGCAGAACGCCCATCCTGTTGAGCGGCCAGCTGCGCAAGAGCATGCAGGACAAGCAGAAAACCTTGCGTCTGGTGCAGTTGATTGAAACCAATATTCGCCAAATAGAGCCCGACATCACCAAGTTGCAAAGCGGGGCATCTGACTATCAGCAGATCATGATGCGCCTTGCCCCGCTGCAAGAGCCGCTCTCTTACTCCCTCGCTTCTGTGATGCAGAAGAACATTAACGTCTATTCCGAGAACGATCGCCATTTTGGCCAATTGCGTAATGCCTTGTTGCTGATGGTCTCCGGTCTGGTCATGTCAGTGCTGCTGCTCAGCATGCTGCTTATATATGAAGGGCGTCGCCATTTCAGAGCAGCCAGACGGGATCCGCTGACCGGGTTGTCCAATCGGGTTGCCTTGCTGGAGCGGATGGAGCTGTACGCCACACAGGAAGTACCGTTTGGGCTGGTGCTGGTCGATATCAACGACTTCAGGGATATCAACAGCAAGTTTGGCTATGACACCGGTGATTATCTGCTTTGTGAGTTTGCCACCCGGATCAGAGTGCTCTGTGAAGAGGGGGAGTGGAGCGGACGTCTGGGGGGAGATCAATTTGCCATTATTCAGCGTGGCAGCAGCGATCTGCGTCAGGTCAGGGAGCTGGTAGCGCGATTGCTGCATGTGCTGAAGCAAGATATCGTCTATGACAACTATCCCTTCCGGCTTGAAGTCGGGATCGGCATTGCCTTCTATCCGATGGACAGCGACAAGACTCAGGAGTTGCTGAGTCGTGCAGAACAGGCCCTGTTCCATAGTCGCAAGACCCATGTCCCCTATGTGATTTACGATAACTCCCTGCTCAACGAGACGGCGCGGCGCAAACATCTGGCGTCGGACATGATCATGGCGCTGGAACACAATGCGTTGGAACTCTATTACCAACCCATCGTCAATCTCGAGAGTGGCCGCTGTGAAGCTGTCGAGGCTCTGTTGCGCTGGCGGCATCCGGAACTCGGTTTCATTCCGCCAAACGAAGTGATTATGGTGGCTGAGGAGTTCCAGCTTGCCGAACGGGTTGGCAGCTGGGTGCTGAACACAGCTTGTGAGCAGCTCTATCAGTTGCACCAGCTTGGTATGGTTGATCTGCAAATGTGTGTGAATATCTCGCCAGGCATGTACCAGCGTAATTTGCTCAAACTGGTAGCCAAGGCATTGATGGAGCACAATCTGCCTGCCCGTAGCCTGGTCCTGGAGGTCACGGAAGATACCACCATGCGGGAAGTGAAGAACTCGCTGCAACTGATGCAGGATCTCAATCAGCAGGGGGTACTGCTGGCATTAGATGATTTTGGTACCGGTTATTCATCTTTGAGTTATCTGCAAAAGTTACCGGTTAGCAAAGTGAAGATCGACCGTTCATTTATACAGGGCATTGACACTTCAATGGAGGCATCCGAACTGGTCGCCAATATTTGTCGGATGGGGTCGATGCTGGGCAAGAGTCTGGTGTGTGAAGGGATTGAGACACAGGCTCAGTTGGATGTGCTGCGATCCTTGACCGATATCCACTTGTATGGGCAGGGCTATCTGTTCAGCCGACCAGAGCAGGCGGAGAAAATCTATCAAACCTTGTTGGAGATGGAGGAGCTTTGGCTGGCGCGTCAACAATCCGAAATGGCTTATATGAGTTGAGAGGGGGCTTGCCTGTCATCTGCCTCCAGAATGTGTGATTTAGCTCGAACTTTCTTCTTTTTGTTTGTTGTTTGAACGGTTGTGCGGTTTTATCAAAAAAACATGCAATTTAGCCTTGCCAGAAAGAATTCACTCCCTATAATGCGCCTCCATTGACAGGGCAAGCGGCAACGCAAACAACCTCGTCGGTAACCTCGAAAGCCTTTGAAAATAAGGCTTGACTCGAGAAGGCGGTTGAGTAGAATTCCA
>NZ_JBFODN010000125.1:0-1688 GCF_040908345.1 Aeromonas sp. R3-1 | reverse complement strand
GCAGGGTGCTTGGGTGCTGATCAATGGAACGGGAAGATGTAGTTCATCCAGCTTGCCATGCGCAGCAGTACTTTGCGCATCACAGATACATGGTGGAAGTAGTGGGTATAGATGGCAGCCTGCCCGCTGGAGCCTGCTATTACCTGATACTTGGCCCACTCGGGGTCGGTGATGGAGATAACCACCGGCAGACGACCCGGGCGCACCGCAGTGGTTTGATCCAGCAGACCGGCGTTGGCCTGCACGTTACCGGCGGCAATGGCCGGAACCACGGCGGTTACCTTGCCTTTGAAGATCTTGCCGGGTACGCCATCGATCACCACTTCGGCCTCATCGCCCACCGCCAGTCGCTGCATGCTGTTCTGCCAGAACCAGCCGACGTAGGCGGTGTCATCCTTGTGGATGAAGGTCATCACCGGACGATACATGAAGGGGGTGGCGATCATGCCGGGGCGCAGGGCCAACTGCACTACATGACCATCGCTCGGGGCATAGACCACGGTTTGGGACTGCTGGTACTTGGCTTCCATAAGCTGGGCTTGCAGATCGTTCAGGGTGGCTTTCTGCTGGTCAATCTGGGCCACGATGTCGTCCACGTTGGCCTGGGTGACGTCGAGGTCACGCTGCTTGCCCACGCCACGACGCATCAGGTCGCTGGCGCGATCCCGATCAAGCCTGGCGGAGCGCAGTCTCGCCTCGATGGACTTGAGGTGCTCGCGGTTGGATTCGACTCGGGCGGTGAGGCTATCCACTTTCAGGCGGAACGGCTCGTCATCAAGGCGAAACAGCACGTCGCCTTTTTTCACCGGCTGGTTGGCTTGTACCGGCACCTCAACGACCCGGCCCTTGACCAGCGGCACTATGGGGGTAGAGACGTAGTAGTTGCGCGCCATCTCGGAGTAGGGGTGGTTGTAGTTCATCAGCATGATCAGGGTGCCGATGAGCAGCACGCCACCCAGTGCTGCGGTGGGGACGGTCCACTTGTTGAGCGGGATGCGGAAAATTTTGAATATGGCGACACACAGCGCCGTGTAGGTCAGGATCAGTAGCAGGTCCATGGTTTATCCCTGTTGCTCACTCTGTTCGATAGTGTTGATACGGCTCTTCAGATCCGCCAACTCCTGCTTGAGGGCCGCCAGCTCCTCTTCATCTTTTTGCAGCCGCTGGCTAAAGCCCCAGCCGCGATCGGGGCGATAGATGGTTGCCCAGATCCAGAGGAAGGGCCACAGCACATGCAGGGTAAACAGGCTGACCCAGCCTGCCACGTGAATGGCATCCTGATGAGGGTGATTCCGATGTTTGGCAATCTCGTAAGGAATATCGTGGATAACGATGACTCCATAAAAAATGACCAGCCCGACAAAGACGAGCAGACCAAGTGCAAAGTAATCAAGGGCCATTTATAACCTCCACTGGCATGACGCACAGCTTAATCATTGGTTCCAACAAGCACGAAAGCAATTAAGAATCACACATTTATCGTCAGTTCGCCCGGAATCTTAAAGCTATTCGCTGTATTGAAGCTGAAGCCATTCAACAGTTGCATTATTAGTCTTTTTGTCATTAAAAAAGGCGCCATCAGGCGCCTTTTTTGTGCTGCTTTCGCTGCATTTTTTGCTGTTTTTACCCTTCGCTGGTACTGCTGACCAGCGGCTGGCGGAACTTCATCAGGAAGGCCACGGTAATGG
>NZ_JBFODN010000124.1:0-13810 GCF_040908345.1 Aeromonas sp. R3-1 | reverse complement strand
TATCATAAAAAATGGCCCACCTGGGGCCATTTCAATCAATCCAAATTCTGGGTCAGCCGTGGGGCGACAATCCCTTGCGGATCCGGCGTATCCCCTCTTCGTAGAGGCCATCCAGCCCCTCCTGATCTTCACGGGTATCGAAGATCTTGAGGAACCACATGTACTGGCCCGGATGGCGCATCAGCTGCTGTTGCACCATGTCGTTCATCCGACAGGTATCGGCCATCACATCCTCGGTGGGATAGTTGTCGAACGGTGCCTCAATCTCCAGCCGGTAGCAGTGGTTCGCTTCGTCATAGCAGGCGAGCAGCGGCACCGCCTTGGCGCCACTGACCTGCACCAGACGGGGCAAGGCAGGCAGGGTCGCTTTGGGATAGCCAAAGAAGGGGGCGAAGATGCTCTTCTCGCGGCCATGATCCTGATCCGGCAGATAGAAGAAGCTGCGACCGCTCTTGATGGTCCTGATCACCGCCTTGATCCCGGCGCTGCGCTCATAGACGCGGCAACCGTTCTTGGCTCGTGCACGGTTGAGGTGCCAATCAAACACCGGATTGCGCGCCCGTTTCATCATGGTGCACATCGGCACCCCGCGCTGGGTGAAGCAGTAACCGGCGGCATCCACCGGCCAGGTATGGGGCACTACCAGGATCACCGGACGGCCGGCCGCCCGCTCCGCCTCGATATGCTCCCAACCGCTCACCTGCATCCGGCTCATCAGATAACGCTGGCTGCGCATGGTGAACTCGCCAAATCCCAACAGACTCTTGAGGCCGACCCGGATCGAGGTCAGTGCAATGGCATCCCGCTCTTCCGGGCTCTTGTCCGGGAAGCAGATCTCCAGATTGGTTCTGGCGATATAAATCTGTTTTTTCGAGATACGAAACACCAGCGGTGCCAAGGCTTCGGCCAAACGGTCGCGCAATCGCACCGGCACAAAGGCCAGCAACATCAGCACACCGAGCGCCAGCCAGCTGAACCAGTAGCGGGGATGCAGAAAACGGGCTTCAAAAGAGGAGTCAAATACGGGATCTTGGGACGACATGTATCGGGGTCGAGCGAAAAAGTGGTGCTGCATTGTAGTCGTCCTGACAGGTAATACCAGTTAAATCCATGGCAAATAGCCCGCCAGGGGCGCCACATCAAAAAACCATAAAAAAATGCCCCGCACTGCGGGGCATTTTGCTCGTTACACAACCAGGGTGGAGGATCTTTGTCCATCCATCGTATGACTGGTCGTTTATCCCGTCGCTCTCGGAGCACACTGCTTATCCATTTCCCGATGTCACATCTTCTTCAAGATTTAACGGTGAGCACCCTGGCGAGCCATGCCGTTATTCATTTCGGTATTACGCTGCGGCAGAAAAAACATCAGGTAACGCAGTGCCACATACCCGACGATCACGGTAGCCACCCCCAGCTCGAAGTGGGCCAGCAGTCTGATCTGCTCGACGTAGTGACTGCCTTGTGCAAACCCTTCAACCAGATGAGCCACTTTGAACAGGGCGGTGGCACCGATCACCAGCGGGAAGGTGAAGGCGGCATAACCCGGCGAGAAGGGCAGACGCAGCAGTTTGATGAAGGCCAGATAGATGATGCCGGTCATCAGGATGGCGATCCCCAACAGCACGGCCACCAGCAGCAGTGACGGCTCCTGACTGACAGTCAGGTAACCGGCCAGAGAGAGGCTGGCAGGAGCCGCCAGAATGGCGATGGTCGGTTTGGCGGCATCCGGCACTTCATGGCTGAAGATCAGGCGATAGAGCATCAGCGGCAGCATCAGGCCATAGCAGATGATCCCGAACCAGAGCAGACCGTTGGCCAGCGGGGCAAACTGACCACCCGGGAAGGCGACGTCAGCCACGATGATCCCCACCGGCGGCACGAACCAGCTCGGCACCATGTGGTGGATTTCAAACTCTTTGGCGCGATGCCAGATAAAGGTGGCCAGGAACAGCAGGTGAACTGCCACGGCAAACAGCCAGAGGGCCTCGCCCGCTTGCGGCGCAATCATACCGAGCGCTTTGGAGACCACCATGGTACCCATGGCATAGGTCGGTACCACACTGCCGACGACGGGGTGAGCGAGATCCTGCAACAGCAGGCGGGGGTGAAGCAGAAACTTGAAGGTCAGGATCACCAGCAGCACGGCCGCGATGGCAGCGCCCAGCAGTTGCATCCGGCCATCGAAGTGACCGGCATTTTCCCAACACCAACCAAGGCTGGCGATGCCCAGCGCCAAACCCGCCATGGGGGTTGGGGCGGCAGCCAGTGATTTACGGGTTCTTGCGATCATGATGACACCTTTCTATTGATGACTATGGCGATAGGATAATGGCCCCTTATCGTTTACGATATCTAAATGAATTGAATCAATCATTCAGGAAAACCAAACACGATGAAACTGACCCTGCAGCAGCTGAAAGTGTTCGCCACCATTGCCCGTTATGGAAACCTTGGCCTTGCCGCCAACGAGCTCTGCCTGAGCAAGGGGGCCGTCTCCCAGTCGCTGCAGGAGCTGGAGCGCCAGCTCTCCACCCCGTTGTTTGACCGCATTCACCCCAGATTGCAGCTCAATAACGAAGGGCGCCTGCTGCAACCGGCCGCCGAAGAGCTGCTGACCCGGATGCAGGATATCGAGAACCTGTTCAGTCCCGATGCCGAACCGAGCGGCCAGCTGCGCCTTGGTGCCAGCCAGACCATCGGCAACTACCTGCTCCCTACCCTGCTCGCCAGCAGCAAACAGGAGCTGGGGCTCCCCCCCAAGGTGACCATCAACAACACTCACCTGCTCTGCCATGCGCTGGCCAACTTCGAGCTGGATATGGCACTGATCGAGGGGGAGAACCACCACCCCGACCTGCTCGCCGAACCCTGGCTGCAGGACGAGATGCTGGTGGTGGCCCCACCCGGTCACCCGCTTGCCAACAAGAAGGAGCTCTCCCTCTCCCGACTGGGGGGCGAGACCTGGGTATTGCGTGAAGCACAATCGGGCAGCCGCGAGCAATTTATCCAGCAGATCCAGCCCGAGCTGCCCCGCTGGCAACCAGGGCTTGAACTCAACACCCTGGAGGCGGTGATGCTGGCGGTGGAGAAGGGGCTTGGCATCTCCTTTATCTCCCGGCTGGCAGCCTCGGATCGCCTGGCTGATGGGCGGCTGATCGCCCTGCCCCTCTCCCGCCGCTTCCCGCGCCAGCTCTCCCTTATCTGGCACAAGCAGAAGTACCACTCCACCTCCCTGCGCCACTTTATCCACTTCTGCCGGGCTCAGGTGAAGGATGCCGAGGTGAGCCGCGCAGAGTAACGCGCGCTCGGAGCGCCGCTGACAGGCCCGCACGCCAATAACGGAAAAAGCAGAGAGGGAGCCACGGCTCCCTCTCTTTGATTCGCTTACTCGGTATCACTGCGCCAGACTGCGCAACCAGCTGATCTCCTCGCCCCAGATGGACTCGTCGATGGTCTCGAGGATCAGCGGAATGCGATCGAAGCGATCATCATTCATGATGTGGTGGAATACTGCCTCCCCCAGATTGCCCTCCCGCAAGCTGTGGTGGCGATCGACCCGGCTGCCGAAGGTACACTTGGCGCCGTTGATATGCATCCCCTTGAGATAATGAAAACCCACCGTGCGGTCGAACTCGGCAAAGACGGCAGCGCAGCTCTCGGCGGTGCGCAGATCGTAGCCGGCGGCAAAGGCGTGGCAGGTATCGAAACAGATCCCGACCCGGCTCTTGTCCTCCACCCCCTCGATGATGGTGGCGAGGTGCTCGAACGACCAGCCGAGGTTGGTCCCCTGCCCGGCGGTATTCTCGATCACCGCCGTCACCCCTTCACTGCGCTCCAGCGCCCAGTTGATGGACTCGCTCACCAGCTTGAGGCTGGCCGCCTCAGGGATCTGCTTGAGATGGCTACCGGGGTGGAAGTTCAGATAGCAAAGCCCCAGTTGCTCGCAACGCTTCATCTCGTCGAGAAACGCATCGCGGGATTTGGCCAGACCATCGGGATCCGGGTGGCCCAGATTGATGAGATAGCTGTCGTGGGGCAGGATCTGCTCCGGCAGAAAACCGGCCTTGTCACAGGCCGCCTTGAAGGCGCGGATGGTGGCATCCGACAAGGGAGCCGCCTGCCACTGACGTTGATTCTTGGTAAAGAGGGCAAACGCGTTGGCCCCGATGGCCTGGGCGCGGGCGATGGTATTCTCCACCCCGCCGGCCGCACTGACGTGGGCTCCGATATATTTCATACAATCTCCTCGATACGGCAAGCCGCCATTATGCCGATCCAGCCCGGCCACGCCAAACCGGGATATCCGATAGCGGGTATCGACAAATAGTGCCGCCTATACAAGGCGCTGCGTTTCATGGCGTAATCAGCCTGCGCTGTGGCAACCTCTCCGCAGAAGGGATAGTTAGAGCCCGCCCGCGCCAGCATGGCGCCCATAAAAAAACGCAGCGTATCGCCTGAGCAATAACGCTGCGTCTTTGGATCTCTCGGCCGTCCACCTTGCCGTGGCCCGAATGGCCAGCGACAAGGGAGCAAGAATGCGCGGGGAGAGTCGCCTTAGAACGGCATCTTGAAGCCTGGCGGCAGTTGCATGCCACCGGTCAGTTCGCCCATCTTGGCCTTGTTCTGCTCTTCCACACGACGCACGGCATCGTTGCAAGCGGCGGCAACCAGATCTTCCAGCAGCTCCTTGTCATCTTCCATCAGGGAGGGGTCGATCTCGATGCGACGGACGCTGTGGCTACCGGTCATGGTGACCTTGACCATGCCAGCACCGGCTTCACCGGTCACTTCCATCTGAGCCAGCTGCTCCTGCGCCTTCTGCATACGCTCTTGCATCTGTTGGGCCTGTTTCATCAGGTTCCCCATTCCACCTTTACCAAACATATGTCGTCTCTCGTCTTGAAATCCGGCATCCAGCGCCGGGCTGTGGGCTTGTCTGTCCTAGATGGGGACAGCCAAACTGCTTTTCAACCGGAAGCAAGCTCCCGGCCACGGAATTTAGCGGTTGAGGGGCTCGATGCTCTCGTGATGAAGCACGGCACCAAACCGCTGAACTAAAAACTGCACGTTGGGATCCTGCTCCAGATCCTGGGTCACCTGCTCGCGTACCCCGAGATAAAGGCGATGTTCGATCTCGAGGGGGGTCTCCTGGTCAGGCACCACACCAAGCGTCACCTCGACCTGCACCGGTTGACCCAGCGCTGGCCCGATGATCTCGGCCAGATCGGCGCGCGCCTTGTCGCTCACCAGATGGCGCTGCTCGGGCTTGAGGGTTAGCAGTACCTTGTCCCCTTCCCGCGTCATCACCGAGTTGATGGCCAGCTGGCGCAGCCGCCCCCCCACCTGAGTGTGGGCGATCAACTCGGCCCAAGCATCGCCGCAACCATTGAGTAGCGAGGAGGGGATAAGGCGAGTCACCTCCCCCTCTTGCGGCTCGCTGTCGCTTTCGAGCTCATCCCAGTCGATGGTCTCCATCACAGGCTGAGGGGGTTCATCCTGCGTCACAAGGGCAGCAGCCACTGCCGTGGTGGCAACGGGCGGCTGGGTCGCTGGGGTGGGCGTCACCGCTGGCGCCGCAGCGCTGCGCTCACCGGGTCGATAGCTCGGCTGCCCGTCGAGATCCCAGGGGGGCAGATCGGTTGGCTGGGCCGGAGCCGTGACAGGGGCGTGGCTCATCACCGGAGTCTGCTCGGCAAAGCCCTGATTGAGGTACTCTTCGTATTCCCCGTTGTCACCCTGCGGCTCGTAACTGTCGTTATAGAGATCCACTGGCGGCAGATCATCATAGTGACCCATCGCCGCTATCCCCTGCCCGGTCGGTTGACTGATCGGGGCTGGCTGTTGGGCGACGACCGGTGCAGCAGCGGGCGCGACAGGACGAGCTGGCGCAACCGGCACTGCGCGCGGCGCGGGCGCCGCTGGGGCATCCTGACCACGCTGGCGGCTGCGCAGCATGTTTCGCTTGCCAAGCAGGCTCTGCATGCTCGACACCGCTGAAACAGCTTCAGGTGCGCTAACCGGCGCGGTTGTCGGTTCGAGCGCGGGCTCGATGCTGGCAGTCAGCGGCTCGCCACGGGAATAGTCCGTATCGGCTGCGGCAGGCGCTCGATCATCAGCATCAACGGGCTGTGCGGCTGAGTACGCAGACACATCGGGCTGCACACGTGGCAACGCGGGCTCGGGTTGATACCCCATGCCCGCAGCTTCGCGCAGCAGTTCATCCTGCTGGCTGAACAGCTCGGCGGCTTGCGCCTCCTCCTCGCTATCGGCGGGGTTGCCGATGTCATCCGTCATCGCAGGCAGGGAGACATCAACCGCGGGCACGGCACTGGTGGCAACAGGGCTGGCTAGCGGTGCAGGCACGGCGCCGCTGATCGGTGCCACTGTGGCCGATTCAGCGGCCGGGCGCTTTCCCGGCAAAGAGGCAACCGAAGTAGCGCTGCTCGCCGTACTGCTCGTCATTGACGGGGGCAGCGCGGTGAGGCTGGCCGGATGCAGGGCATCACGCCTTGGGGAGAAGGCGAGCATCCGCAGGCAGGTCATCTCCAGCGCGGTGCGGCCATCGGGAGCCCAGGGCAGATCTTTACGGCCACCCAGCACGATCTGGTAGCAGAGCTGCACCTCTTCCGGGCCCATCGCCTTGGCCAGTTGCAGCAGGGAATCAGCATCCGCCCCCTGCTCCTGCACGCTGGCAGGCAGCAGCTGCGCCATGGCGATGCGATGGAGCAAACCTTCCAGCTCGGCGTGGAGCTGATCAAAATCGGGGCCCAGGGTGGCGATCTCGGTGATCTTGGCCATGGTCGCGGGGGCATCTTGCCGCAAAATGGCTTCCAGCAGCTGGTGCAGATGGCGGTGATCGAGCGTGCCCAGCATCGCCAGCACGCTGTCGAGGCGCACGCTGCCGTTACCGTGGGCCAGAGCCTGATCGGTCAGGCTCAGGGCATCTCGCATACTGCCGTCGGCGGCTTTGGCCAGGGCCAGCAGCGCGCGTGGTTCGAAGGGCTGCCCTTCCTGATCCAGCACCCATTCGAGCTGCTTGGCGATCTGGGTCTGATCCAGACTCTTCAGATGAAACTGCAGACAGCGCGAGAGAATGGTAATGGGCAGCTTTTGCGGATCCGTGGTGGCCAGCAGAAACTTCACATAGGGGGGCGGCTCTTCCAGGGTTTTCAGCAGCGCGTTGAAGCTGTGGCGCGACAACATGTGCACTTCATCGATGAGGTAGACCTTGAAGCGGCCACGGGCCGGGCGGTACTGCACGTTGTCGAGCAGCTCGCGGGTATCTTCCACCTTGGTGCGCGACGCCGCGTCAATCTCCAGCAGGTCGACAAAGTTGCCCTGATCGATCTCGCGGCAGGTATCGCAAACGCCACACGGGTGGCTGCTGATCCCCTGCTCGCAGTTGAGGCTCTTGGCCAGAATACGGGCGATGGTGGTTTTGCCGACGCCGCGGGTACCGCTCAGCAGATAGGCGTGATGCAGCCGTCCCTGATCCAGGGCGTTGGTCAAGGCGGTCAGCACATGTTGCTGGCCTACCACTTGTTCAAACGTATGGGGGCGCCATTTACGCGCCAGAACCTGATAGCTCATAAATCCATCATGCAGGGAAGACAGGGCATTGAGGCCGGATGCTAACACAAATGGCGGGCTGGCTGTATCGGCTATCGGTGAGAGCGGGAGGGATCGCTTGATTTTCAAACCGATGCCCACAAGGGCACCGGTTCAACGCAGGCCCGATGCAGAGGATCGGGCCGAAGAGGCATTACTCGCCGGCCAGCTCGACCAGTGAGACCACCTTGATGCCAGCGGCAGTCAGGCGGGCATCGCCGCCCAGAGACGGCAGGGAGATGATGAAAGCCGCATCGGCCACTTCACCACCAGCACGGCGGATCAGCTTGACGGTCGCATCGACGGTACCGCCGGTCGCCAGCAGATCGTCCACGACCAGCACTTTGTCACCGGGCACGATGGCATCGGTGTGCAGTTGCAGGGTGTCGGTACCGTACTCGAGGGCATAGGACTCCTCGATCACTTCGCGCGGCAGCTTGCCCGGCTTGCGGACCGGCACGAAGCCCAGTCCCATGGCATAGGCAACCGGTGCGCCAAAGATGAAGCCGCGAGCTTCGGTGCCAACAATCTTGGTGATCCCTTGATCACGATAATGATTGGCCAGCAGATCGATGGTGGCCTTGAAGGCCTCGGCGTTCTCGATCAGGCTGGTGATGTCACGAAACAGAATGCCCGGCTTCGGATAGTCGGGAATGGTCTTGATGCTTGCTTCGATAAATTTCAGGGTTTCCGGATTCATGTGTTGACCGCTTATTTTTTTGACCCAGGGGTGGCCATTTTTTCTCAATTCCCTTCTGCGGGAAATAAAAAAGCCTGTCACGCAAAAATGACAGGCCGACTCCATAGCATTATTGCTGCAATAGCTTAGGGACTTCACTTCACCATTGCAACTGGCTCCAGCACTGGCAGACGCATTAACCAGGTGAGCAGGATCACCATTATGACAACCAGCAGCCCCTTGACCCACAGCAGTGGCACCACCGCCAGCGACACCGAAAAGGTGAGCAAAATGAAGATAATGGCGCGCCGTCTGGCCTGACGACGAATGCCGCGATACTGCTGCCAATCCACGATGGGCGGGCCAAACCAGGGATGGGTCAGCAACCAGCGATGAAAACGGGGCGACGAGCGGGCAAACAGGGCGGCAGCCAGCAACATGAAGGGGGTAGTCGGCAACAGGGGCAGCACAATGCCCACGATACCGGTGGCAAATGCCAGCCACCCGAGCGCCATCAGACACCAACGCTTCATTCCTTCTCCTTGCGTGATTTATCTCCCTCTAGCCTAACAGAGTTTGAGCGGGTGCTGACAGCGGGCCGCAACCCCACTACAATCTGCGCTCTTTTTTCTTGCCACTCTCGTCGGAAAGCCGTTATGCGCGTTATTTTGGCCCCCATGCAGGGGGTACTGGATCACCTGATGCGGGAGGTACTCACCTCCGTCAATGATTACGATCTCTGCGTGAGCGAGTTTATCCGGGTCGTCGATCAGCTGCTGCCCGCCAAGGTGTTCTACCGCCTCTGCCCTGAACTGCTGCAAGATGGCAAAACCCGCGCAGGCACCCCGGTGCGGGTACAACTGCTGGGGCAACACCCCGAGTGGCTGGCCGAGAACGCCGTGCGCGCCATCGAGCTGGGCTCCCCCGGCGTCGATCTCAACTTCGGCTGTCCCGCCCCTACGGTCAACAAGAGCAAGGGCGGTGCGGTGCTGCTCAAAGAGCCCGAGACCATCTACCGCATCGTCAAGGCGGTGCGCGAGGCGGTGCCCGCCCATCTGCCGGTGAGCGCCAAAATTCGCCTCGGTTACGATGACAAGGATCTCTATCTGGAGAACGCCCAGGCGGTCTTTCAGGGGGGCGCCAACGAGCTGGCCGTTCATGCCCGCACCAAGCGCGAAGGGTACAAGGCACCCGCTCACTGGGAGTATGTGGATGCCATTCGCCGCGCCCTGCCGATCCCCGTCACCGCCAACGGTGAAATTTGGGATCACAAAGATGCCCTCGCCTGCGCCAGGGTCTCGGGTTGTGATGCCCTGATGGTCGGGCGCGGCGCCATCTCCCTGCCCAATCTGGCCAACGTGATGAAAAACGGCTGCCCGCACATGAGCTGGGCCGAGGTGCTGCAGTTGATGGTGAGCTATACCGAGCAGGATCTGGCCAGCGAAAAAGCCGACTACTACCCCAGCCGCATCAAACAGTGGTTCAGCTATCTCAAGCGGGAATATCCCGAAGCGGACCTGCTGTTTCAGGAGATCCGGGTGCTCAAAGAGACGGCTCCCATCCGCGATGCCCTGTTGCAAGCAGCCAAAAGCCACGGCTAACCACGTTTAACTTGACGCATATCATCTTGATAGAGTTATCGGATCCCTATACTGCCCCGAATCTGTCGTCTGTCCTGTGGGGGATAATGTGTGTGAAATGACGCAAGCACAGTTGACTGTCTGGCGTAATCGCCTGCTGTCAGACTGGGCCCAAGTACGAGAAACGCTGATCGGTCAGCTTAAAGCCTGCCGCCGTGACGAGTGGGCCGAACAGGTCGGTCACTGCGAGCAGGATCAACTGGTAGAACTGACCAGCCGGCTGGATCTGCCGAAGGTTGAGCAGAGCGTGGCCCGCCTCAAGCGGATCGATGCGGCACTCTGCCAAATGGATCTTGGCCTCTATGGCCTCTGCTCCGATTGTGAAGAGCCGCTTTCCATCGAACAGCTGGAACAGGATCCGACCCTGCAACGCTGCCCGCGCTGTGAAACCCGTTATCGCAAGGGATTCCACGCCCACGAACTGTGAGGGATGCACATCTGTGCATCCGCTCAACCCTCAGCACTGGTTACTCCGTCGTTCCTGTCCAATACTCAACCGTATCAGCCTGTTCGAGGGTATGCGTTGTGTACAGACTCTTGTTGTTATGGTGTTTGTGTTGCCAGGCTACGGCACAAGAGTCATTGGTCGTGGGCTGGGTCGACTGGCAGCCCTTCAGTTATCGCAATGAACAACAACAGCTCCGCGGACTGGATGTGGAGCTGCTCAACGCCATCTTCCTGCGTGCCGGTTATCAGGCCAGATTCAGTGAAATGCCCTGGGCTCGCGTGTTGCACGAGCTGAAATTCGGCACGGTTCAACTGGCCATGTCAGCCAATATCACCGCCGAGCGCCAGCAATATGCCCGCTTCAGCCACCCCTATCGGGAAGAGGAAACGGCCATCGTCATCCGTCGGCAAGATGCCGAGCGCTGGCGCGGGATCACCACCCTGGAGCAGTTGATCAACACCCCTGACTTTCATATCGGGGTGCTCAAGGGCTTTGATTACGGCAATACCTTCCGCCAGTTGATGGCAAGGCCCGAGCTGCAGCCCCGTTTGCAGATGCGCCTGCGGCTGGATCAGCTGCTGAAGATGTTGCAAGGGGGACGGATCCAGGGGTTTATTCTGGATCCCCACGGACTGCAGGAGTGGCAGGGTAAGGATGGCGTGCAGGACAAGCTGTATATTCTGCTGCATATCGAACAGACACCGGTTCACCTGATGCTGAGCAAAGAGAGCACCACAGAAGCGCAACTGCAGCGGATCAATCAGGCTATCGATCAATTGAAACAGAGTCCCGACTATCAGCAGATCCTCGATCGCTACCAGTTCAGATCCCTGCATTCACAGGAAAACACTCATAAGTAAGGGGAGCATCTGCTCCCCTTACAGTCTCAAGCAAACCCAATCCTGTCTCAAACAGCCCTGGTTGCAACTTGCCAGGACGTTTTGGTCACCGATCACGTGATGGGTTAAGCCTGTCTATCTGCGTCCCAGCACAATGTCGGCAAGGTGGGCGAAGTGGTGGATTTCGTGGGTTGCATCACACTCGCCCGCTTGCCGCGCCGGGTTGTACCAGCAGGTTGCCAGCCCCTGCGCCGCCGCCCCGGCAATATCGGTTTTCGGGTTATCCCCCACCATCAGCACCCGGGCCGGATCTGGCTGCCCCATCAGGGAGAGGGTGTGCTGGAAAATAGCTGGCGCCGGCTTGGTCACCCGGATCTCGTCGGAGATCACCAGCGGCTCGAACCACTCGCTCCAGCCCAGTTTGCCGAGCCGCCCCCGCTGAGGCACGCTGAAACCATTGGTGATGATCCCCATCCGCACCTTGCTGCGTAGCTGCTGCAGGGTCTCGACCACCCCTTCGAGAGGCATGCTAAGGGCAATGATCTGCTCCAGAAAGGTGTTGTTCATCGCCATGGGATCGGCGGCAACCTGCTGGGCAAAGAGGGAGAAGCGGGTCTGCTGCAACGCCGTTGCATCGATCTCGCCGTCGTTGTACTGCTGCCAGAGCCCGTGGTTGAGGGCGTGGTACTGCGCCATGCTGGCGTCATCAGCCTGTACGCCATAGATCTGCAAGGTGTGAGTCAGCGCAGAGGCGACCGGAAAATCGAGCAGGGTTTCATCCAAATCGAACAGCACCCAGTCATAGCTTGGTTGTTTCACAGAAATCCTTGTAATCATTCAGATTGTTCAGAGGCTTGGCGACCAACTCTGCCAAGCGGGCTGGCCAGCAGATCCAGCGTGAGACGCACGCCGAAGCCGGTCACTTCGCTGGAGACCACCCCATTGCCCCCCTTGTTGCGAAAACCGCTCAGGTCGAAGTGCAGCCAGGGGGTCTGTTCGGGCACGAAGTGGGCGAGGAAACGGGCCGCATCGATGTGATCCGGCGAACTGCCAGGCGCACACTGCAACAGATCGGCCCACTCGCTCTCGATGTTGTCGTCGTAATCGTCATCAAGCGGGAAGGGCCAGATCCGCTCACCGCTGCGCTGACCCAGATTGACCAATGATGCCATCCATTCGCTGCGATTGGTAAAGACGCCGCTGTAGCGGCTACCCAGCGCCCGTTTGCAGGCCCCGGTCAGGGTTGCGTAATCGAGCAGCAGATCCGGAGTATCCTGCACCGCCATCGCCAGGGTGTCGGCCAATACCATTCGCCCTTCGGCATCGGTATCGACCACCTCGATGGAGGTGCCATTGATGGCAGTCACCACCTCGCCGGGGCGATAGGCGTGAGGGCCGATATGGTTCTCGGCAATGGCCAGCCAGCAGTGTACCTCGTAGGGTAGCTGAGCTCGGCTGATAGCGTAGAGGGTGCCGAGCGCCACTGCACTCCCCCCCATGTCCAGATGCATGCCATACATGCTGCCAGAGACCTTGAGGTTGTAACCGCCAGAGTCGTGGCAGATCCCCTTGCCCACCAGTGCAATGCGGCGCACCGGCTTGGGTGGATAGTAGCTGAGCTTGACCATGGCCCCCTGATTGTCTTCCGAGCCACGAGCAACGGCCAGAAACGCCCCTGCCCCCAACTCGGCCAGCTGCGCCTGATCATAGTGATGGCACTGCCACCCCTCATCTTGCGCCAGCTTGCTGACAAACTCGCGATAGCTGGCGGCCGTCAGCTCGGAGGCAGGCAACACCGCCAGATGGCGAGCCAGCCCGTTGCCCCCCGCTTCGCTGTAAAGGCGTGCCAAGTCCAGCACCACTGCGGGTGAAACCTTGATCTGCTGATAGCTCCAGCTGCTTTCACTACGGCGCTTGCTGGTGGGCAACGAAATATTAGCGGCAAGCAGGGCCGACAACATCACTTCGGCCAGCATCACTCGCTCGGAGGGGGAAAAACCTTCCAGATGCAGCCCGAGGCGCTCCACATTGAGCCCAGAAAGAGGAGCAATCCAGCCTCTGATCTGTTTATAGAGGCGGTGATCCCGCGTCACACTGCCGGCCACAAACATCACCTGCAACAGGGTATTGCCATGCATCAGGGTAAAGGGCGCTTTTTTCCCCAGCGCAAGCTGGGTCTGGAGACCCGCAAGGGCGGGCAGCGAAAGCAAGGACTCCTTCTGCTCTTCAGCGATCAGCAGAAGTTGAAACGGTAGCCCTTGGGCAAGGGTTTCGGCCAGTGTGGCATCCCGGCTTTCAATAGCAGGAGGAAGATAGGTGAAAGGAGTGATCACAGGCGCGTGCCTCATCCATGAAGAGATACCTGATGATACCCAACAAATGGTCGATACGACCAGTTTTGGTCTTTAAAAAGCGTCAGAAATAGCAGCAATCACCAGATGGTGACGAGCATCAAGAAGGATTGTTCAATGATTGCAATGCAGGAATGGAACGTACAGAAAGTTGGTTGCGGGGGCCGGATTTGAACCGACGACCTTCGGGTTATGAGCCCGACGAGCTACCGAGCTGCTCCACCCCGCGTCCGAATTGTCAC
>NZ_JBFODN010000123.1:0-1202 GCF_040908345.1 Aeromonas sp. R3-1 | reverse complement strand
ACGTAAAAGCGCTCGCGGTCGAGTCGAGATGTCAGCAGTTGAGTAATGAGCTGTTCATAAATACCGCATTGTTGCATCACGCACGAGCCTCGAACATTGTCTATAGAAGAAAGAGATAATATCATTTTTTTCATCTAAATCAGCATGTTATTATCGGTGGCATGTTTGGTTATGGAGCCCGTATTATTAATTTTTTCACGTGGCTCACAGATTCAAGATGTGGCAGCATTTTTTTCTTACCCCATGCTGGGCTTTATTACTGCCACTATCTGCAGTGACTGAGGAGTACAGATGTTCAAGAAACCGGTAGCGGTTGAACTGGAGGCCATCAATCAGGAAGGTGAGATACAAGTGGTGCGTGACAGCGGTCTGACCGTTCAAGGCTACAGCGTTTACTTGCGAGTCGAAGAGAGCAACGGCTGTGCCTTGGCAACCTGTGTGGCAGACTACGACACCATCGGCCCTGCCTACGAACTGGCGGAGCGGTTGAGTCAGGCGCTGGCCATCCCGCTCATTGTGATGACTCCAGAAGCATTAATGCCAGTGAAGAGTTAGCCAAACGCGACAACAGCAGCCATTGCAACGCCCAACTGAACACCCCTTAAAAATAACATCATCATTTGCGCTCGCTTTGCGCGCCACGGCACACATGGGTTCCCTCTTGCCGGGTAAGATGGGGTTGCCCGCCGTGGCGGCAACAGCCGGATGTTTGCGGGTATATGCCGGTCACATCAGCCAGATCACCACCAGGAGGTAACCATGATCAGCCATATCGACCATCTGGTATTGACGGTCAGTGATATCGAACGGGCCGTGGAATTTTACAGCTCGGTGCTCAATATGGAGGCCATTACCTTCGGTGCGGGGCGCCGGGCGGTGGGGTTTGGCAACCAGAAGATCAATCTGCAACTGCTGGGGCAGGAGCCGCGCAATCGGGCGCAGGTGGGGTCGGGAGATGTCTGCCTTATCACCCGCTGGCCGCTGGAGCAGGTGATGGCCCAGCTTGCCTGCCACGGGGTGGAGATTGTCGAGGGGCCGGTGACCAAAAGCGGTGCCTGCGGGCCGATAGAATCTGTCTATTTCCTCGATCCAGACCAAAACCTGATTGAGGTCAGCCGTTATCCATGAGTCCACCAAGCCATCAGTCCCATCGCCATCTCCAGCAGAAAGGGGCCGTCAATTGACGGCCCCTTTCTTGTATC
>NZ_JBFODN010000122.1:0-17539 GCF_040908345.1 Aeromonas sp. R3-1 | reverse complement strand
CCACTAGCTGGGTACGTTGGTTGACCGAGTCCAGGATACTGGCCATAAACACTCCCTAAAAACGCTTGGCATTAATCATGCATGCGTGATGGATTGCGTCAGACTATCGATGTGACAACGAACAGATTCTGAAGCAATCATAGTTAAATATGGTGATATGCGTGAACAACTTATCGACCAACGAGCGAAAATGATTAACCGACTTTTACTCATCAGCCTCTTTTTTGGCAGCATATCTTCCAGCTACGCCTCGGACGTCACTACTTATCTGCAAGAAAAGGCACAAGAGTTCGTTTATAGCCAGCTGGATATTCCGTTGGATGCCAGAGCCGAGGTCACCTCTGCCACGCTGGATGAACGGCTCCCACTGACACGCTGCGAAAACCTGCTCACTATCAGCTTACCAGCAAAAATGGAAATTCGCCGTAATACAACAGTTTACCTTAAATGTGAGGAAGACAAACCTTGGGACGTCTATCTCCCGGTGCGTGTCAGTATTCAAAAGCCCTATGTCACTGTGACCAACCCCATCGCCAAGGGGGACCTGCTGAGTGAAAGCCAGCTGGTGTTGGCCTATCAGGATCAGACCCTGATCCGCGGCGACTACCTGACTGACACGGCACCTCTTGTCGGAGTGCGCAGCAAGAGGGAGCTAAAACCGGGGCAACCCATCCGTTTGAGCCAGGTTTGTGTCGTGTGCAAAGGGGATCAGGTCACCCTGACGGCAGAAAACAGCAACTTCCAGATCAAAACCATGGCCCGAGCCTTGCAAGATGGCAGCTTCGGAGAGATCATCAAACTCGTCAATATTCGCTCCGGCAAAACCGTTGAGGGTAAAGTCAGTGCGGTAGGTGCCGTATCGGTCACTTTTTAAATCCGGATCCTTGACAACTTTTTTCTAAAGTTTTGATCTGCCGCACCGATAAACAGGTAAGTAAACCTTAAAGCAGACGAAGGTAACTAAAATGGCCATCAACAATATCAACAACTTAGCGAATAATCGGTTGCAAAATACCGCTAATAGCCAGGGGACAGGCAGCAAGTCAGTCACCTCATCGCCCGAAAACAAAGCGGCTACTGTCAAGCTGGACTCCGTCTCCTTGACCAGTGAGGCGCAACAATTGCAAAAGATGCAACAAAACCTCAATACCGCCTCGACCGGCAATGAGAGCAAGGTCGAACGGCTGAAAAAAGCCGTCGCGAGTGGCGAATATCAGGTTAACAGCGACGCTGTTGCCAAGAAGATGTTCAGTTTCGAAGCCAATCTGGACAAAGTTCTGGGATGATGGACTTACCTTCGTTACTGCACACCCAAGATGATTACCTCAGCCAGATGCAAGGCATTCTGGAAGAGGAGTTCAGCTTGCTCGAACAGCATCAGGCACTGGCCCTGCCCGCACTGACCGAGCGCAAACAGCAGTTGCTTGCTGCGATAGAAACTCTGGACAAGACCCTCGCAGAGATGCCGGAACTGGCACTACAGCTGGCTGCCTATCCCGACGAGATGGCGCAGCTTCGTGCAAAACTGGATGCTTGCCAGGCACAAAATGATATCAACGGTCGATTGCTTGAATTGAGCATCGTCTCAAACCGTCGTCTGGCAACCTTTCTTAGTCAGCTGCGCGATCGCAACAGCCTGACCTATGACGCCAAGGGTAACACTCGCTCTGGCACCCGCTCCTACGGTATCAAGGCCTGACATCTCTTATCAGGCCTTGCATTTTTGCTGTCCGTTTTAAAGCACCAGTCGCAACAACTCTCGCCCATCCTCACACGCATTGACGCGCAGTACTCCGTCCTCATAGCTCCCGTAACTGGCAGGCAACTCGCCGCGCGGGAAACAGATAGACCCCGGGTTCATCAATACCCGCGCCCCCTGCCACTCCAGCACAGGCACATGGGTGTGGCCGCTCAGGAACAGACTGCCCTCCGGAAGCTGAACCTCGTCCGGGCGATAAAGATGGCCATGACTGACAAACCAGCGCCGCTCATCGACCAGCAACTGGTTGTAGGGGGCGGTGATGGGAAAGCGCAACAGCATCTGATCCACTTCGGAATCACAATTGCCCCGCACCGCGATGATCTGTGGCGCCAGCTCGTTGAGCCGATCGGCCACCGCGGCCGGGTTATATCCCTCCGGCAGAGGATTGCGCGGGCCATGGTTGAGCAGATCGCCGAGCAGCAGATAGTGATCCGGCCGCCTGGGCTCAAGTTGGGTCAGCACCCGCTCCAGCGCAATGATGCTGCCGTGGATGTCGGAAATGATGGCAAGTTTCATGAAATGCTCCTCACTGCGGGCTGAAATAGAGATCCTTGGTGGCAATAGTCCCTTTCAAATTCTGGCTGGGCAGCCCTCGCAGCGCGGGATCGACCAGTCTCATCTGATTGTAATGATACACGGGGAGGATCGGCGCCTCCTCAAGGAGCAACTGTTCGGCATGCCGGTAGAGTTCAACCCGGCTCGCGCTGTCCAGCGTATTGGCTGCCTGCTCCAGCAGCAGATCAAAGTCGGGATTGCAGTAGCCGCTCTCGTTGCGCAGATCCTGACAACGGAAGCTGCCCAGCATGGCTGACGGCTCCACGTAATCGCCAAACAGGAAGCTTCTGGCCACCTGGAAATCACCGCTATCCTTGGCCACCTGATAGGCGCCCCACTCCAGACTGTTGAGGGTGACCTGCACCCCCAGCTTCTGCCACATGGCAGCAATGGCCATCGCCATCTGCTTGTGGGTTTCTGCGCTGTTGTAGGTAATGCTCAGCTTGAGTGGATTGGCACTGTTATACCCGGCCGCTGACAGCAACGCTGCCGCTTTGGCCTGGCGGGTTGGCATATCTTCAAGCGCCACAGGCAATATCACCCGGGGGTAACCCGGCATCTCCGGCAACAGCGACCATGCCGCCTGTTCATCCTGACCGCTCACCGATCCAATAAGCTGCTGTCGATCAACCGCCATGGAGAGCGCCTGACGCACCCGCACATCCTGCAGTTCGGGGCGCTTCAAATTGAACGCATAGATATAGGTGCCAAACAGCGGCAAGCCCCAGAGCCGCTCCGGAGATTCGCGCTTCATCTTCTGGTAATAGCCGAGGGAGACCTTGTTGGTGAGCTGTATTTCACCAGCCTCATAGCGCAGCCGTTCGGCATGTTGCGAAGTGATAGGCAGATAGGTGACCCGTCCGATACGGGTGTGAAGGTCATCCCAGTAGTGGATATTGCGCTCGGCTTCGATCCGCTCGTTCGGCGTCCAGCTTGCCAGCCGGTACGCACCATTGCTCACCAGCTTGCCGGGCTCGGTCCACTGTTTGCCAAATTTAGCTATCGCCTTCTGATTGACTGGCACAAAGGGGCGCTGACTGATGAGCTGCAGGAAATAGGGAGCCGGCCGCTCCAAGGTGATTTTCAGGATCTGATCGCTTTGCGCTTCAATGCCCAGATTGCCGAGCTCCAGCGCGCCGGCATAGATGGATTGCGCATTGTTGATCCCCGTTGCCAGCAGCAATCCGGCAGAAGGGGAGTTGATAGCCGGATCGAGCAGACGGCGCCAGGCATAGACAAAATCAGCGGCCACCAGCGGCTCGCCATTGGACCACTTCAGTTGGGGGCGCAGGAAGAATCGCCACTCTAGCCCATCTTCACTCACCTCCCAGCGCTGTGCCTGAGCGGGGACGATATGCCCCTGACCATCTTCGCTGACCAGCCCTTCAAACAGATCGACCAGTACGGCCTCCCCCGGGAAACCGGAGCGCACCAGCGCCGGATCCAGTGACTCCGGCTCGGCACCGTTGCCCTTGACCAGGATTTGCCGATCGGCAAGCAGAGGCTGCTGCTCAACGGTGGTGGCATGGGCCAGGGGCCCTGCCAGCACGGCAAGCAATAGCGGGGAGAGCCAGCGTTGCGCCAGCTTGGGGAAGAAACCATACCTCATGACAAAACCTCGAATAAAACCACTGCAGGAGGGGAAGGCCGGCGGCGCGCCTGATGAATGCCTGATGCCGCTCTTGTTATCCCCGAAAACGCCCCGTATTGTATCGGGCTTGCCCGGGAGATGGAGTCTTTCGGGTTAATTTTTTCAGGAGTTTTTATGGGTTATGAGTGGCTGGCCCTCGCGTCGGCCAGTTTATGGGCAGTTGCAGCGCTAATTTCGGTCAAACCGGCCCGTCATCTCGGCGCATTTGCCTACAGCCGCTGGCGCATGTTTCTGGTCAGCCTGATGCTCGGCACCATGAGTCTGCTCACCGGTGGCTGGCAAACCCTCACCGCAAGCGCCCTGCCCCTGCTCGCCATCTCGGGGCTGGTCGGTATCTTCGTGGGCGATACCGCGCTGTTTGCCTGCATGAATCGGCTGGGGCCAAGACGCAGTGCCCTGCTCTTCTCCTGCCATGCGCTGTTTTCCGCCCTGCTTGGGCTGTGGCTCTTTAATGAACAGCTGACAGGCTGGCGACTGCTGGGGGCAGTGCTGGTCTTTGCCGGCGTGATGCTGGCAATCCTGTTTGGCAGACGCAGTAGCAGCAACGAGTGGGAGCAGATCCGTGGCAATCTGGCGCTGGGAATTGGCCTTGGCCTGACGGCGGCACTGTGTCAGAGCGTGGGAGCCATCATCGCCAAGCCAGTGATGATGAGTGGTGAGGTGGATGCGGTGAGTGCATCGGGTATCCGGATGGGCAGTGCCCTGCTGGCCCACTGCGTCCTGCGGCTGGGGCGCTTGCCGCTGACCATGCCGCTCAAACCGGTCAATCGACATATCCTCGCCATGATTGCCACCAACGGTTTTCTGGCGATGGGGCTGGGGATGACGCTGATCCTGATGGCGCTGCGGCAGGGCGAGGTGGGCATGGTGGCCATTCTCTCCTCCACCACGCCGGTACTGCTGCTGCCGCTATTGTGGTGGCACTCGGGAGAGCGGCCATCCATTGCCGCCTGGGCGGGGGCACTGATTGCCACCCTTGGCACCGCACTGGTGCTGGGTTTCAGCACTCACTGACACCCGGCACCATCCCAGATCAGAACAGGGCAATCTCCTCAGCGGTCAGCTCACGATATTCACCGAGTGCCAACTCTTCATCCAGCGTCAGACCGCCCACCCGCTCGCGATGCAAGCCAACGACCTTGTTGCCGATGGAGGCAAACATCCGCTTGACCTGATGGTACTTGCCTTCGTGGATGGTCAGGCGGGCCTCGCACTCGCCGAGAATTTCCAGCTGGGCAGGACGGGTTTTATCGGTCTCGTTACGCAGGTAGACCCCTTCGGCGAACAGCGCGATTGCATCCGGGCTCACCGGATCGGCCAGCCAGACGTGATAGGTCTTGGCACACTCATGGCGCGGCGAGGTGATGCGGTGGGACCACTGACCGTCGTCGGTCACCAGCACCAGACCCGTGGTATCGAGGTCGAGGCGCCCCACTACATGCAGCTTGCCCATCGCCGGTTCATCCATCAGGAAGAAGACTGTCGGGTGATCCGGATCCTCGTTGGAGCAGACGTAACCTTCCGGCTTGTGCAGCATGAAATAGCGGTTGCGCTGCTCCAGCGTCAGCAGCACGCCGTCAAACTCGATCTGGCTCTGCTCATTGATATGAAAGGCGGGCTGCTTGACCACAATGCCATCCACCATGACCTCACCCTGACGGATCAGTTTGCCTGCCAGCGAGCGGGTCAAATCGGAACAATCGCACAGAAATTTATCAAGCCGCATTCACAACCTCGGAGTCCAACAAGTAAAGGGGCGTCATTATATCGGGCGGGGGCGACAACGCCACTGTTAAGGGGTTGCCAATTATGACGAACTGGTCATCCGATGTTACACTTCTCCGGTGTGACCCATCCGAACGATACTCATAATAATAAGAGTCAGGAAGCCTTCATGAAGTCTCAAGCATCCTATCCCGTCATTCCCGTCAACCAGTTGAAACCCGGCATGTATGTCATTGCTATCGCCAGCCAGACAGGTGGGATGGAGATCGCCCAGATGGGCTTGGTGACCAGCGTGGCGCAAATTGCCAATCTGGTGCGTCAGGGGGTGCTCACGGTACGCATCGATCTGGCCCGCAGCAAGCTGGGCAGTGCCGAGAGTGACGCCGTTACCTCCCCCGACCTCAATGCCAACAGCGCCCAGGTAGGGCGCCGTGCCAGTGCCAACGGCGAAGGACGAGAGCTTAAAATCCGCCGCCTCTATCAGGAAGCGCGCGAGCTGCAAGGCAAGTTCATTCGCCACCTCAAAGCGGGTGAGCCCATCGACATCACTCCGCTGGCCGAAGTCGCCGAAGAGATGGTGGACACCATGTTCACCCACGGCGATGCCATGCTCTGTCTGGCCCGTATTCGCGCCAAGGATGCCTACCTGATGGAGCACTCCATGAACGTGGCCATTCTGCTGGCCAACTTCGGCCGCTATCTGGGGCTTGAGCGCAGCGTACTCAAGGAGCTGACCCTGGGTGGCCTGCTGCACGATGTGGGCAAGATCATGACCCCGGACGAGGTGCTCCACAAACCGGGCAAGCTGACCGATGAGGAGTTCGCCATCATGCGTCAGCATGTGGTGCACAGTTACGAGATCCTCAGCAATACTCCGGGCATCACCCCCACCATGCTGGAGGTGGCCGCCAACCACCACGAGCGGCTCGATGGCTCCGGCTACCCGCAGCGACTCAAGGGGGAGCAGCTCTCTCTCTATACCCGGATGAGCGGCATCGTCGATGTCTATGATGCCATCACCGCAGATCGGGTCTACAAAGCAGGTATGCAGCCGACCCAGGCCTTCCGCATTCTGCTCAAGGGGATCAATCAGCACTTTGATGCCGAACTGGTCACCAAGTTCATCAAGTGCATGGGGGTCTATCCGGTGGGCACTCTGGTACAGCTCTCAAACCAGCGCCTGGCTATCGTGATGCAGCGCAACGAGCAGCAGCCGCTCAAGCCGGTGGTCAAGGTGATCTATCACGCCACCCAGCGTCACTACCTCGACGTACAGTGGCTGGATCTGGCCAAGTCAGGGGTGCAGGAAAGCATCGAAAACACGGTCGACCCCAAAGAGTTTGGCATCAACCTCGCCAACTTCTTCTAAACCTCTCACCTCAGATATTCATGATTGGCGCTGGCTGTCGAGCCAGTGCCGGATCAGAAACTCCTCATCCAGCGGCGAGAGATCAAAACGCAGGCTGGCCTCTTCAATGGCGGCGATATCGTGCTGGTGATGCTCGCTGAGCCAAAGCACCGCACGACGCAAATCTTCACCATGGGGGAGCAGCAAATGGTCGCTCATGGGATACCTCCGGTAGACTGCAGGGCGGCCAGCGAATGTAGCCACCTCTTTCCAGTCTAGTCGGTCAATCCCCATCACCCGCGCTTCTTCACCCTCCCCCCTCAATCACGGCAATCAGCTTGTCACCGGGATCAGCGACCGAAGGCGCGCTGCCAATCCTGATCGAACTTCACCAGCGCCGCATCCACCGCAGGCACATTCAGCAGTTGCTCCGCCACATCGAGCGGCAAGGTGATTGACTGGCAACCGGCCAGCAGGCAGTCAAGCGCCTGACGGGGAGTGCGGAATGACGCCGCCAGCACCTTGCTGTTCGGTGCGTGCAGCGCAAGCAGCTGTTGCAACTCCTGCACGGTGGCAATGCCATCACCACCTTGGGCATCCAGCCGGTTAACGTAGGGCGCGACATATTCCGCCCCCGCCACCGCCGCCAGCCAACCCTGCAACGGGGTATAGACAGCGGTGCCCAAAGTCGGCACACCGTTAGCGGTCAGGCTCTTGATGGCCGCCAGCCCCTCTGCGCATACCGGGATTTTGATCACCAGATCAGGGTCCAGCTCACGCAGGGCGAACGCCTCACGCACCATCTCGGTTTCGGTTTTGGCCATCACCTGGGCAAACAGGCGCGCCTTGGGGCCCAGCACGTCGCGCAGGGCGGGCAGCAGCTCGCTCAGCGGCAATCCCCCGGCGGCGGTAATGGAAGGATTGGTGGTGACACCGGCCAACGGCAGGATCCGTGACCAGCGACGCACTGCCGCCACATCGGCGGTATCGAGATACAGCTCCATCTCTAACTCCTTAACGGGATGTTCAATATGTCGCCATTCTAGCGATAAAACATCTGCAAATAGCTTGATCGAAATCAAATCAACTTTCGAATGAAAGAAAATAGAATGCAAATACAAAAGGAGGCGGTATGATTTTCGACCTGCAACGATATTCAACTCACGATGGCCCCGGCATTCGCACCCTAGTGTTTCTCAAGGGGTGCTCGCTAGCTTGCCTGTGGTGTCAAAACCCGGAAAGCCGCTCTCCCAAGCCGGACATACTACTCGACCGGCGCCAGTGCATCGAGGGATGCCAGCTCTGCAGCCAGGCTTGTCCGGCAATCTTGCGTGACAGCGAGGGCATCCAGCTCAGCCGCTCTGCCCTCAAGGCCGACGATATGGAACGGCTGCGCGGCCTCTGCCCCAGCGAAGCGCTGCAGGTGTGCGGCCGCGATGAAACCCTGGACACCCTGATGGACACCATCTTGCGGGATCGTCCCTTCTTCGAGCGCAGCGGCGGTGGCGTCACCCTCTCCGGCGGCGAGCCGTTTATGCAGCCCAAATTTGCTGCCAACCTGCTGGCCCGCTGCAAGGCCGAAGGGCTGCACACCGCGGTCGAGAGCTGCCTCCATGTGCCCTGGCACCAGATTGAGCCAAGCCTCCCCTCACTGGATCTGCTGCTGGCGGATCTCAAACACGTGGATAAAGAACGTTTCTTCCACTGGACCCGCGGCAAGGTGGAGCTGCCCATCGCGAACCTCAAACGCCTCGCCGAGCACGGCGTGCCGATGCAGATCCGGGTGCCGCTCATTCCCGGCTTCAATGCCGACCGCGCCTCGATCAGCGCCATCACCGACACCGCCGCCAGCCTCGGCACCGTGCAGGAGATCCACTTCCTCCCCTACCACACCCTGGGGATGGGCAAATATGCCCTGCTGGATCTGCCCTATCAGGCGCCAGAGACACCGCTCGACGACCCCGATTTACTCCACTTTGCCCATGCATACGCCCAACGTCAGGGGCTGACCCCTGTGACCAGAGGATAAGATCATGACCCAGCTCGACCTCAATACCCTCAGCCCGCGGATCCGCGCCCACAAAGAGAGCCTGATCCACATCGTTCAGCCGCCGGTCTGCACCGAGCGTGCCCGCCACTACACCGAGGCCTATCAGGCTCATCTCGCCCGGCCACTACCAGTGCGCCGCGCCCTGGCGCTGGCCCATCACCTCAAGGAACGCACCATCTGGATCAAGCACGACGAGCTTATCGTCGGCAATCAGGCCAGTCAGGTACGGGCGGCGCCGCTCTTTCCCGAATACACGGTGAGCTGGATTGAGAAGGAGATCGACGAGCTGGCAGACCGTCCCGGCGCCGGTTTTGCAGTCAGCGAAACCGACAAGGCGATCATCCACGCCCTCACCCCCTTCTGGCGCGGCCAGACGGTGCAGGATCGCTGCTTCGGCCTCTTTACCGACGAGCAGAAAGCGCTGCTGGAGAGCGGCATCATCAAGGCCGAGGGCAACATGACCTCGGGGGATGCCCACCTCGCGGTCAACTATGAGCAGCTGCTCACTCTGGGTCTCGATGGCTTCAAGGCCAAGGTGGCCGAGCGCCGCAGTCGGCTGGATTTGGCGGATTGGGCCGATCTGCAGCGCGAGCAGTTCCTGCACGCCGTCGCCATCACCCTGGATGCTGTCAGCGCTCACATCTCGCGCTACGCCGCACTTGCCCATGATATGGCAGCACAAGAATCTCGCCCCGAGCGCCGAAACGAGCTTGAGACCATCGCGCTCAACTGCGCCCACATCGCCCACCAGCCCCCCGAGACCTTCTGGCAAGCGCTGCAGCTCTGCTACTTTATCCAGCTCATCCTGCAGATCGAATCCAACGGCCACTCGGTGTCGTTTGGCCGGATGGATCAGTACCTCTACCCCTGGTATCGCCGCGAGGTGGAGCTGTCGGAATCCCTGTCACGCCCCCGCGCCATCGAACTGCTGCAAGGGTGCTGGCTGAAATTGCTGGAGGTGAACAAGATCCGCTCCGGTACCCACTCCAAGGCATCCGCCGGCAGCCCGCTCTATCAAAACGTCACGATTGGCGGCCAGAACTGGCGGGATGGTGCGGCCCATGACGCAGTCAACGGCCTCTCCTACGCGATTCTGGAGTCCTGTGGCCAGCTGAGATCCACCCAGCCCAACCTGTCGGTGCGCTACCACGCAGGGATGAGCGAGGATTTCCTCGACGCCTGCATTCAGGTGATCCGCTGCGGCTTTGGCATGCCCGCCTTCAACAACGACGAGGTGGTGATCCCCGAGTTCATCAAGCTCGGGGTGAGCGTGGAGGATGCCCACCACTACGCCGCCATCGGCTGCATCGAAACTGCAGTGCCCGGCAAGTGGGGCTATCGCTGCACCGGCATGAGCTTCATCAACTTCGCCCGCATCCTGCTGGCGGCGCTCGATGGCGGCCGCGATGCCACCACAGGCAAAGTCTTCCTGCCCCAACCCCAGTCGCTGCGAAACGGGAGCTTTGGCAACTTTGACGAGGTGATGGCCCGCTGGGATGAGCAGGTGCGCTACTTCACCCGCAAATCCATCGAGATCGACTGCGTGGTCGACAGCGTGCTGGAGGCTCAAGCCCACGACATCCTCTGCAGCGCCCTGGTGGATGACTGCATCGAGCGTGGCAAAACCATCAAGGAGGGGGGCGCCGTCTATGACTGGGTCTCAGGTCTGCAGGTGGGGATCGCCAACCTCGGTAACAGCCTGGCAGCCCTGAAGAAACTGGTGTTCGAGCAAGGGATTGTGGATCAGCAAGAGCTGGCCGAAGCACTCGAGCAAGATTTTTCAGGACTGGTGGGGGAGCAGCTGCGTCAGCGCCTCACCAATGCCGCCCCCAAATATGGCAACGATCTGGACGAGGTAGATATGCTGCTGGTGCAGGCTTACCAGAGCTACATCGACGAGCTCAAGGGGCTGCACAACACCCGCTTCGGCCGCGGCCCCATCGGCGGTACCTACTATGCCGGCACCTCCTCCATCTCCGCCAACGTGCCCTTCGGTGCCGCCACCATGGCCACCCCGGATGGTCGCCATGCCCGCACGCCGCTGGCGGAAGGGGCCAGCCCCTCCTCGGGTTCGGATCGTCTCGGCCCGACAGCGGTGTTCAACTCCATCGGCAAGCTGCCCACGGCGGCCATCCTCGGCGGGGTGCTGCTCAACCAGAAGCTGAGTCCGGCGAGCCTTGAGAACGAGCGGGACAAGGCCAAGCTGATGAGCCTGCTGCGCACCTTCTTCGAGGTGCACAAGGGGTGGCACGTGCAGTACAACATCGTCTCGCGCGAGACCCTGCTGGCGGCCAAGGCCAATCCGGATCAGTACCGGGATCTGGTGGTACGGGTAGCGGGCTATTCGGCCTTCTTCACCGCCTTATCCCCGGATGCGCAAGATGATATCATCGCCCGCACCGAGCACAGTCTCTGACGGGGCGCTCCCCATGGCGCCTGAGACGTCATATGATTGGCAAGCCACCCCACGGGTGGCTTGCCGCTATCCACCACCTTCTATGTGAGCGCACCATGAATCCACGCCACCAACTGATCCTCACTCTGGTCCATCAGGCTCGCAAGATGAGCGTGAGTGAACTCTCCCGACACACAGGCGTGTCTGAGGTGACGGTGCGCAACGACCTCACCGCGCTGGAGAAACAGGGGCTACTCAGACGGGTACACGGCTCGGCCATGGCGCTGGAGACCGATGACCCGGATGCCCGGATGAACATCAATTACCTGCTCAAGGAGCGCCTCGCCGAGCGGGCCGCCCAACTGGTGGAAGATGGCGAAACGGTCTTTATCGAAGGGGGCAGCGCCAACGCCATGCTGGCGCGCCATCTGGCCCTGCACAAACGGGTCACCATCATCACCATCAGCAGCTATATCGCCCATCTGCTCAAAGACACCCCGGCTCAGGTGGTGCTGCTCGGCGGGCTGTTCCAGCATCAGAGCGAGAGCGTGGTGGGGCCGCTCACTCGCCTCTGCATCGAGCAGGTGCACTTCTCCAAGGCCTTTATCGGGGTCGACGGTTTTCATCCCGAGATGGGTTTCACCGGCCGCGACATGATGCGGGCCGACGTGGTCAACAGCGTGCTGGCCAAGGGGATGACCAATGTGGTGATCACCGACAGCAGCAAATTTGGCGCCATCCACCCGAGCCAGCTCGGCGCGCCGGGCCAGATCAACGTGCTGGTCACCGACGATGCCCTGCCCGCCCCCATGCGTGCGGCCATCGCGGCCAAGGGGATCACCCTGCACTGCGTTGCGGCCTAGGCCACCCGCTAATTCACGCTATTTCATTGACCTGACAGGATAAAATTTTCATGATGAGCCAGTCCCCATCGGGACTGACATCACCAGTGTGTGATCTGCAGGAAGCAGACTTCAGGAGAGCAAGGACATGCCATCGACCATCACAGCCGGGGAGCGCCGACTCTCCCCTATCATTCGCGCCACCGCCATCACCCTGGCCCTGTGCTGGAGCCCGTTTGGCTGGAGTGCCACGCTGCCTGCCGACTTGAAGTGGGAGAGCAACAACCAGGATCCTCTCTATGCCGATCCGGCCGCCAAACGCGGCGGCACCTTTCGCACCTTTATGACCAGCTTCCCCCTGACCTTGCGCAAATATGGCCCCGACTCCAACGGCGGCTTTGCCGGTTACGTGCGGGAAACCAACCTGCCACTGCTGAGTACTCATCCCGTCACCGGCAACCCCATGCCGATGCTGGCAAACGAGTGGGCCTTCGGCGCCGACAACAAGACCCTCTATTTTCGCATCAATCCCAAGGCGCGCTGGTCAGATGGCCAACCGGTCACCGCCGATGACTGGCTCTTTACCCTCAAGATGATGCGCAGCAAAGAGATCAACGACCCCTGGTACAACAACTACTACAGCACCCAGATAGCAGACATCACCAAGTTTGATGATCACACTCTGGCCATCACCAGCGGCACCGAAAAGAGCCGCCAGGATCTGCTCGAGTCACTGCCCATCAGCCCGGAGCCGAGCCACGCCATCAAGCTCACCGCCAACTGGGTCAAGGAGTACAACTGGAAGGTGTTGCCAGTCACCGGCCCCTATCAGATCGATCAGGTGAAAAAGGGCAAATCGGTCACCTTCAAACGGATTGAACACTGGTGGGGGGATGACGAGCGCTACTTCCAGCATCGCTTCAATCCTGCGCGGATCGAGATCAAGGTGCTCAGAGATCTGAACATCGCCTGGCAGCACTTCCTGCGCGGCGATCTCGACACCTTCCCGCTGGTGATGCCCAACTGGTGGCACGACAAGACCAACACCGCCGAGTTCGAGAAGGGGTATATCGCGCGCACCTGGTTCTTCAACCAGACCCCGCAATCGCCGATGGGGCTCTATCTCAACACCGCCGATCCGCTGCTGAATAATCTCGATGTGCGGCTCGGGATCCAGCATGCCCTCAACCTCGACAAGATGCTCACCACCCTGCTGCGGGGGGATTACCAGCGACTCAACAGTTATGGCTCAGGTCAGGGTGAGTTTACCAACAGCGAGATCAAGGCCCGTCCGTTCGATCCCAAACTGGCACGGGAATACTTTGCCAAGGCAGGCTTTAACAAAGTGGGGCCGCAGGGGATTTTGCAAAACGACAAGGGGCAGTCACTTACCCTCGCTATCACCTACACCACGGCGGAGCACGCCCAGCGGCTCACGCTGTTGCGGGAAGAGGCCAAGAAGGCGGGGCTTAATCTGGAGCTCAACCTGATGGATGCCTCGGCCGGGTTCAAATCGATGCTGGAGAAAAAACACCAGAGCGCCTGGATGGCCTGGGCGGGTAGCCGCTATCCCGCCTATTGGGAGTTCTTCCACAAGGTCAACGCCAACAAACCCCAGACCAACAACATCATGAACATCGATGATGACGCCATCACGGCTCTGGTGGAGCAGTATGACAAGGAGTTCGACTTTGCCAAAAAGGCGGCCCTGTCACGGCAGATCCAGCAGCGGCTCTATGAGCTGGCGAGCTTCGTGCCTGCGTATCAGGTGCCCTACACCCGGGAAGGGGCATGGCGCTGGATAAAACTGCCAAAAGTACCTGCAACGCCCAAGAGCGAGCAGCTCTACTGGCCCCTCGGTGGCGACAACAGCGGTTACAGCTATGGCGGTCTGCTATGGATTGATGAAGAGCTAAAATCCGAGACCAGGGCAGCCATCAAGAGTGGCAAGACTTTCCCGGCCGAGCCTATCATCGACACCACTTATCGCCAGCCCTGATAGCCACAACTCGTTTGGCAAACAGACCTAAAACAAAGACCCCGCCAGATAGCGGGGTCTTTGTTGGCAACCGGTGTTGCGAATAGCTCGGTGATCAGCCGCGCTTGGCCTGCTTCTCGGCAATCGCGTCAGCCACGTCAGCCGGCTCCAGCACGATGCCTTCCTGATCCGGGGTCGGGAACACGGCAACACACAGCTCGTCCTGCTCCATACCGTCAACCCAGCGCTCCAGCCACACCTTGAGGGTGATGGACTGCGGCTTGCAATCGGCCCACTCGCCTTCGGCCCACGCCTTGGCGTACTCCGGGTGCGGCCATACCGGGATGCAATCTTCATCGTCGGTGGTCAGCATCATGACGCCATGCTCGTCAGTCAGGACGAACAGCTCTTCATGCTCGACCAGCTTGCTGATGAAGTGATCGTAACGGTAATCAGCGTTCAGTTGCAGCGCGGCATTGCGCTCGGTGTCGCTCAGTTCATAGCTCATTGGCCAAGTCTCTCTCTCGATAAAGGGCGCCATGTTCACATCTTGTCGTCAGCTTGTCCAGCTTGCAGCCCCTTGGCACCGGATGGGGAGGGCGATGACGCCAATAAGGATAGAGCAGCCTCCTCGATAACGAGACCGCCAGCTATCATATTGCCCCTTTTACAACACAGGGGTGATCAGCTCCACATCAGGCTGCTCGCTCAGCTTTTGCCGCAGCCAGTAGGCGGACTCCACTTCGACAAAGCAGAGCAGATCCTGGCCATTGGCCGCCATCGCCATCAGCTGCTCAAAACGCTGCTGTTGCTGTTGCTCCCAGGCGGCAGCAAGTTTCACCCCGTGGGCTTCATCCACCACTTCGCGACGCAGCTCGAACAGGTTATCGGTGATCGGGCTGTTGATCTTGGCGGCGCTGTGCCAGTACATCAGCAGGTTATCCATCATCTCGCTGTCGTAGTTGGCCAGTGCATCCAGCTCGGGTGTATCACCGCTGTCGCTGGCGGCAAAATCGCACCAGCCTGCATCGAGTGACGCCAGCTCATGAGCCCCCTTGGCATGCTTGCGTAACAGCGCAATGTCGGCCCCCTTGCGTGCAGGTAACCACACCTCGCCCTGATGGGCATCCAACAGGGAGGTCAACGAAGCAGCGGGGTAAACCGGAAAGCGGGTACAAAGTGAATGCAGCAGGGATACCAGAGTGATCTTGACCATGAGCGATACCTTGAACAGGGCGAACAGCCACCAATAGACCGTCCGATATAAAGAAGTGCCCTATCCTACCACGTTTGGTCCGGCTCGGCCCTTGGCGAAGCTGTCAGCCAACCATCTGATTACGCCGAAAAAAACAGCATTTGAAACGCTGCATTCAGGCAAAGATCAATAATTTGAGCCAGCGCCCACTAAAGTGGATCTGGGGATGCTAGTTTGCATACATCTTTAGCGTAAGGAGTAAATCCATGATTGGGATCGACCAGGTTTCTAACGAATTCGTGAACGATTTGAAAATACTGGCATGCTTTGATCCGGCCAACATGAGCCTGGGGATTAAATTACGCAGCGATATGTCTGAAGAGTTGTGCCAAGCGGCAGCCCGTCTGCATCAACAGGGGCTCATCAGCGCAGAAGATGGCGGCTATCTCACCCCGTTTGGCATGACCATGGTTGAACACCTGCAACATCTGTTGGTCGCACTCAAACCGCTTTGACCGGCTGTGGTGCCCAGAGCGAAAAGTTGAGTAGCTCCCAGCGCTCCCCTTGGTGAAGATGACAGGCAAACAGCAAAGGACCTTCGGGTCCTTTTACTTTGCCATCCACCAGCCACTCCCCCTCCCTTTCAGGTACCAGTCGCGCATTCACCTCATCGGGTTGCTGTGCAGTGCCCATCCGGACCTGGACAAATTGCTGGCAGATCACCTGCGCTTCCATCGCGGATTGAACCGGTACCGGCGCATCGGACGTCGAAGTCAAGGTGGCAGCAAGCAGGAGCGATAGCAGCATGATTCAGCACATGGGAGTCAGTAGCAGAAGCCAGATAAACAAAAAGCCGTGGCACCAGAGGTACCACGGCTTTCTTAAATTCTGTAAGAATTACAGAGCGGTTACGTTCTCAGCCTGCGGGCCTTTCTGACCTTGGGTCACAGAGAACTGTACGCGCTGACCTTCAGCCAGGGTACGGAAACCGTTACCTTGAATGGCGCTGAAGTGAACGAAAACGTCCGGGCCGTTTTCTTGCTGGATGAAGCCAAAACCTTTGGTTTCGTTGAAAAACTTAACGGTACCGGTGATCATGTTAGACATATCTTTTAAACCTGTATTCAAAATAATTACTTATGCTTTTCAGCGGGTAAAGCTCAAAAAACGGGATTAACTTATGAACAACAGGACAAGATGTGAAACATCGTATTCATTGACATAACTATCGCCCTTTCAAGCTGGTTTGGATTATACGTGGCTTTGTAGATTACGCAAACAAATTTGTGCCCTGCCAACGGCAGGGCACAATCCGTTATAAGGTGGCTGCTTCCAACGCTTCGACCAGCGCTCTGAGAAAACGAGCCGCCTCCCCGCCAGTACAGGCTCTGTGGTCAAATGTCATCGACAGCGGCAATGCCCTGACGGGACGCGCTTCACCATGGATGAACACCACTTTTTCGAACAGTTTGCCTGCCCCTATGATGGCCACCTGCGGCGGCGTGACGATGGGGCTGGCATAACGGCCTGCGATGGCGCCGAAGTTGGTGAGCGTAATGGTCGCCCCCTGCAACATCTCGCGCGGCACGGCGCGCGCCTTCACATCGGCGATCATCCGATCCAGCCCCTGCCGGATATCCGCCCCCTCCCGCTCGGCCACGTTCTCCATCACCGGCACATAGAGGCCATGTTTTGAATCCACCGCGATGGCTACATTGACCTCTTTAAACAGACGCCGTGACAGGGTGTCGCCATCGAACCAGGCGTTCATCGAGGGCTCGGCGCGGCACGCCACGCCAATGGCCTTGATAAGGCGTACCGTCACATCCTCATCAGGCCGCCAGTGACGCAAATCCACCTCGTCGGTGATGCTGACCGGCACCACAGTCTGATGAGAGAGCTCCATCGCCTTGGCCATGGCCCTCCGCGACCCTTTGAGGAATTCGTTGCCACTGCTCTGCTGGGCCTCGAATGCCTGCTGCACATCCAGCTCGGTCACCATGCCGCCGCTGCCACTCCCCTTGATCCGGTCGATATC